>JAPUFZ010000142.1 GCA_027293245.1 Gammaproteobacteria bacterium | reverse complement strand
TGGATGATATTATGGTTCCGCGCAATGAAATCATAGGCATAGATCTGGATGAAAACTGGAATGAAACACTGCAGCAAATAACCAATTTATCCTATACCAGAATTCCGATATTTTCCGGTAACATCGACAATTTGGTCGGCCTGGCTCAGCTACGTAAAATTCTGCCCTTGCTGATGAATGACAGTTTGGACCCGGACAGTCTCGCCAGGGTAACGCGGCAGAGTTACTTTATTCCGGAAGGTACCCCCTGAACTACACAATTAATCACCTTTCGCAAGAATAAACGCCGCCTCGGCTTCGTCGTCGATGAATATGGAGATATCCAGGGACTAGTCACTATCGAAGACATACTCGAGGAAATCGTCGGTGAATTTACCAGCGATCCAACAGCCTGGCACCAGCCATTTTATCAGGACGAAGACGGCAGTTACCTGATTGATGGATCAACCCATATCCGCGAAATTAACCGCAAACTGAATGTCGATCTACCCAGTGACGGCCCCCGTACGTTAAATGGTTTGATCCTCGAATATATGGAGTTTATCCCTGATTCTGGCACCAGCCTGATGCTAAACCACTATCCGCTGGAAATTATGCAGGTTAAAAATAATATGGTTAAAACTGTACGTCTTTTTCTCGACCAGATAATCCCCCAGACAGAGGATCAAACCGAGCCCCTGGACGATGGCTAAAGCACAGTCGCAGTACCAATGCCGCGAATGCGCCAGCCTGCAGCCAAAATGGTCGGGGCAGTGCCCCGATTGCAGGAGCTGGAACAGTATCGAGGAACTCCCGGCTCTGTCGGGTGCCGGTAAATCAGGCTTTAACTGGCATGCCACCGAAGGATCGGCTGAGATGATCAATCTGAATGAGGTTCCAACCACCAGTACAATCAGGTTCAGCACTGAAATTGATGAACTCGACCGGGTTCTCGGCGGCGGTCTGGTTCAGGGGTCAGTGGTTTTACTGGGCGGAGATCCCGGCATAGGAAAATCGACGATATTGCTGCAATGCCTGATGCAGGTTAGTCTGCAGCTTAACGCCATCTATGTCACCGGCGAAGAATCCCTGCAGCAGGTGCGCATGCGCGCTCAACGTCTAAAGCTTGCCAGCGAACATTTGAAACTCCTCAGTTCAACCTGCGTTGAGGAAATTGTCGCCCATGCCAGTAACCACAAACCCGCTGTGATGGTAATCGATTCGATTCAGACCATTTTTACCAACAGCCTGCAGTCGACTCCCGGTTCGGTAAGCCAGATTCGAGAAAGTACTTCAATATTGGTGCGTCTGGCCAAACAAAACAATATAGCCATTTTTCTGGTCGGGCATGTGACCAAGGAAGGTCAACTGGCCGGACCCCGTGTACTCGAGCATATGGTAGATACTGTTTTGTATTTCGAGGGTGACAGTTCGACCCGCTATCGCCTCATTCGGGCGGTTAAAAACCGCTTCGGTGCGGTAAACGAACTGGGGATATTCGCGATGACCGATGCAGGTTTAAAACAGGTTAGTAATCCTTCTGCAATATTCCTGGCACAACACGATAAACCGGTATCGGGTAGTATCATTATGGTATCGAGGGAAGGCAGCAGGCCGTTACTGGTTGAAATTCAGGCCCTGGTAGCAGAAAGTCACACCGGCAATCCACGGCGCGTCAGCGTCGGCCTGGAATCGAACAGGCTGGCTATGTTGCTCGCTATATTGCAGCGCCATGGTGGTGTCCCACTCTATAACCATGATGTATTTATCAATGCTGTCGGAGGAGTACGCATCTCTGAAACCGGTGCCGACCTGGCAGTCACCCTGGCGATATTGTCGAGCTATCGCGACCGCCCGGTGAGTAACCGTTTACTGGTGTTTGGAGAAATCGGTCTTTCCGGCGAGATAAGGCCCGTAGCAAACTGTGAGGAACGACTCAAAGAGGCTAGCAAGCACGGATTTGAAACCGCAATTATCCCTAAAGCGAACATGCCAAAAACAAACAGGATCAAAAATCTAAAATTGATTCCAGTTAATCATTTGGTCGACACCCTTGATGCATTATAATTCTGCCAGACTGTTTTGCCCCCTGGCCCATTAACCCCTCAAAGCGGACGAGAATACTGCTATGCCAAAAACCGAAAGCAATTTAAAAGATTTCGAGAAAGCACTGCAACAGTTAGAAAAAATCGTTAGCCGGATGGAAAGCGGTGAACTTGGCCTGGAGGAATCATTAAATCAGTTCGAACAAGGTATCAAGCTCGCGAAAAACTGCCAGGACACGCTCACCGATGCGGAATCCCGCGTCGAACAGCTAATCGAAAAAAACGGCCTGCAACAAACCATTCCTTTTGAAGATGAAAATTGATTCGCAAAGCTTCGAATCTCTTCTCACAAAATATCAAACCAGGGTCGACAAAGCACTGGACTACTGGCTTCCTGTCGAATCGGTGAACCCTCACCGATTACATCAGGCCATGCGATATTCTGTTTTGGCCCCTGGCAAGCGCGTAAGGCCCGTGCTGGTATATGCGACCGCATCGGCACTGGGGCTCGACCTTAAATTGGTTGATGGTGCGGCTGCAGCGGTCGAAATCATTCACGCTTATTCCCTGATCCATGATGACTTGCCGGCGATGGATGATGATGATTTGCGCCGTGGGAGGCCCACCTGCCACAAGAAATTTGACGAAGCCACCGCGATCCTGGCCGGTGATGCCCTGCAGGCACTGGCTTTTTATATCCTCAGCCATGATCCGGATATGACCGCTGATTGTAAAGCCCGTCTGCAGATGATAGAAATACTATCCCTTTTTTCCGGGTCGCGCGGTATGGCTGGCGGACAGTCAATTGATCTTGCTTCAGTAGGCAAACCTCTCAATATTACCGAACTGGAAACCATGCACATTCATAAGACTGGCGCCTTGATACGAACCTGTATTCAATTCTCGACCCTCAGTACCGATCGACTAAGCAAAATTAGGTTTGACGCGCTTGATAGCTATGCAAAATGTATTGGACTGTCGTTTCAGGTACAAGACGACATTCTTGACGTCGTCGGAGATACACAAACACTGGGCAAACCACAGGGTTCTGATCACGAACGCAATAAACCCACGTTCCCATCGATCATTGGTTTGCAGGCATCACGCGAAAAAACTCTGGAATTACATCAAAAAGCACTCGATGCGTTAGCAATATTTGGTGAGGAAGCGGAGATTTTGAGGTATATTTCAGCCTGGTTTGTAGAACGCACTCATTAGCAATGACCCCAGAAGATTTTCCGTTACTGAATACGATTGAATTCCCTGCAGATCTGCGTTCCCTCGAGGAGGACCAATTAGTTCCATTGGCTGCAGAATTACGCGAGTTTATTATTCAAAGTTTATCGAAAACCGGTGGACATTTGGCCTCCGGGCTTGGCTCTGTAGAAATTACCATTGCATTGCATTACCTTTTTAACACTCCCCACGATCGACTGATCTGGGATGTCGGTCACCAGTGTTATCCGCATAAAATTCTCACCGGCCGTCGGCAGCAAATGTCTGGACTAAGACAGCAGGGAGGTTTATCTGGTTTTCCGAAAATCACCGAATCTGAGTATGATCATTTTGGTGCCGGTCATTCCAGCACCTCAATCAGTGCCGCACTTGGTATGGCAATCGCGGCAAAGGCTCAGGGTACTGATCGAAAAATCATTGCCATCATCGGCGATGGCGGCATGACCGCGGGCATGGCTTATGAGGCCCTGAACCACGGTGGTGCCATCAATCCGGATTTGCTTGTCATACTCAACGACAATGAAATGTCGATTTCACCCAATGTTGGTGCTATGTCCAGATACCTGTCACGCATCTGGTCGGGGAAAATTTACTCCACCATGCGCGAAGGCAGCAAGAAAGTCTTACAAAAATTGCCCTCCGCCTATGAATTAGCGCGCCGCACTGAGGAGCATGTTAAAGGCATGATGGTGCCGGGGACATTATTCGAGGAACTCGGATTTTCCTATTTCGGACCGATTGACGGCCATGACCTTGCCGAAGTGATGCTCCTGATCAAGAATCTGCAACAGCTTTCCGGGCCACGACTGCTACATATAGTGACCCGGAAAGGTAAGGGCTATGCCCCGGCTGAAGAAGATGCCTGCAAGTTTCATGGAATCGGTCCTTTTGATCCGAAGACAGGACAATCGGCTGCTTCAGGCAAACCAGGATATCAGTCTTATACCCAGGTATTTTCGGACTGGCTGGTAAAAAAGGGCACAGAAAACCCCTTGTTACACGCGATTACACCGGCGATGCGCGAAGGATCAGGGCTGGTTGAGTTCTCGCAGGAATTTCCTGAAAGATACCATGACGTCGGTATTGCCGAACAGCATGCGGTGACTCTGGCCGCAGGTATGGCCTGCGAAGGATTGAAACCGGTAGTCACGATCTATTCAACATTCTTGCAACGTGCTTACGACCAGCTGATACACGATGTTGCGATACAGGGTCTCGATATAACCTTTGCGGTAGACAGGGCCGGGATCGTCGGAGCCGATGGCGCCACCCATACCGGTAGTTTTGACACCAGCTATTGCCGTTGCATACCCGGTCTCTTATTGATGGTAGCCGCCAACGCCGAAGATATGTGCGAACTACTAAATACCGCATACCGGTACCCAGGTCCTGCGCTGGTTCGTTACCCACGCGACAGCACGGTGAAGCCTGAAACTATCAACACCACCGTAGCGGCAGAAATTGGCAAGGGGAGCCTGGTGCGCGAAGGCGCCGATAGCGTAATACTGGTGTTTGGCACGCTGCTCAATATCGCACTGGAACTGGGTGAGGAACTCAATCTAACTGTCGTTAACATGAGATTTATCAAACCACTGGATGAAACCTTGATCAAAAAAATGGTTTTGACCCACGATAATCTGATAACCCTTGAGGATAGCGCCATAGCAGGTGGAGCAGGCAGCGCGGTACTGGAATTTCTCAACCAACAGCAAATTCAAATTCGATGCCTGCGCCTGGGCCTGAGCGATCATTTCCCTTCACATGGAAGCCGGGAACAGGTTTTACAGGAATATGGCATGGATATCGCCGGCATCAGACGATCGATCACCGAATTTACCGGTGAGATTGAAAAAATTCAGAGAATTCCTGCCAAGTGAATAACAAGTGTGCTGAAAATTCCAGTAATTCTATCGCTGTTACCTTAAATAACGTCTATTTTCGGCCTTGATTAGCGTAAATGTTGGCGTCTTTTTCGATATTCACATACAATCGACCTTGATCTGGTTGAGAATTATCTTTATCAGCATCGAATTATTTTTAATTAATCGAGTATAGTTATGTCTGATTTAGTCACTGGCACTGTCAAATGGTTTAACGATGCCAAGGGTTATGGTTTTATTTCACAGGAAGGCGGGAAAGACGTGTTCGTACATTTTAGCGTCATACAAACTGAAGGTCACAAGACTCTCCAGCAAGGGCAGACGGTAACAATGAAAGTTACCGATGGTGAGAAAGGTCCTCAGGCTGAAGATGTATCTCCAGCATAATCGAACAGTTTAAAATTTTTTAGATTTCGCCACGACTCAGGATCGGGAAGTTCCGGAGCCATCATCTTAACAGATAGCCCCCTGCTATCTCAGGTACAGCGCTGCCATGGCGGCGGCCCGGCTCGATTAAAATCACGATTAGATTGGCCCCGGTTTCTATCAATATTATCGCTCGCAAATGCGAAAGTAAAATCATGAGAGTTTGCCTAAAGGGATACCAGCAGTATAATAACCTACCATTTCACTTGGTTATTGCAACTCGAGCATTACTGAATTTTGGTGACCTGCCGTCCCTTCTATCGAATGCTTACCGCGTTACTCAGCCAAATACAGAGGTATTGTAATGAGTCAAACAGCTACCAGGACAACACCAGGAATACCTGATGTTCAGGGCTCGGCTGATACACGCCATCTTGCGATTAACAAGGTGGGTATCAAAGATATTCGCCACCCGGTTATCGTTAAGGATCGTTCCGGTGGCGTGCAGCATACGATCGCCAATTTTAATATGTTCGTGTTTTTGCCCCACCAGTTCAAGGGCACGCACATGTCTCGCTTTGTGAAAATCCTTAACGATCACGAGAAAGAAATTTCGGTGTCATCATTCCGCGATATGTTGGCTGAGATGGCTGAAATGCTGGAAGCAGATTCCGGTAATATTGAAATGAGCTTCCCTTACTTCGTCAATAAGAAAGCTCCGATATCGGGGGTTGAGTCCCTGCTCGATTATGAAGTCACGCTAATCGGCGAAATAGCAAAGGGAGTAACCAGTACCCGGGTTAAGGTCCGGGTCCCGGTTACCAGCCTGTGCCCCTGTTCAAAATCCATTTCAGATTATGGAGCCCATAATCAGCGTTCGCACGTCACCGTAAATGCGCGAACCAACGGTTTTATCTGGATCGAAGAAATAATCGATATCGTCGAGAATCAGGCTTCCTGTGAACTCTATGGGTTATTGAAACGCCCCGATGAAAAATACGTAACCGAACGTGCCTATGATAACCCCAAGTTCGTCGAAGATATGGTGCGAGACATCGCCGGGGATCTCAACAAGGACGAGCGTATACGCCAGGACGTACTAGAGTCAGAAAATTTTGAATCGATCCACAATCATTCGGCTTATGCCCTGATCGAATTCGATAAGGACGACCCGAATGGCTAGGAGGCTGTCCGAGAATAGGGGTCGTAGCGATATGTACAGGGATGTACAGTAGTAG
>JAPUFZ010000141.1 GCA_027293245.1 Gammaproteobacteria bacterium | reverse complement strand
TACTGCCATTGCCAAGGGCCTCGGTGCCGGCTACCAGCCTATAGGTGCGATGCTATGCAGCGCAGAAATCTATAGCGCAATAGAGAATGGCTCGGAATTCTTCCAGCATGGTCACACTTACATCGGCCATCCGGTTGCCTGCGCGGCAGGTCTCGCGGTAGTGCGCGCAATACTCGATCGTAACCTGATAACACGCGTTAAAAGCCAGGGTGATCGACTCATGCAGGCGCTCAAGCATCAATTTTCCGAACATCCGCACATCGGTGATATCCGTGGTCGTGGGCTATTCCTTGGCATGGAGTTTGTGCAAGACCGGGAAACCAAAGCCGCTTTTGATCCCAGTCTCGGCATCAACAAGCAATTCAAAAAGGCTAGCTTCGAGGCCGGACTCATCTGTTACCCGATGGGTGGCACCATCGATGGCAAACACGGAGACCACGTCCTGCTGGCACCGCCTTTCATCATCGATGACAACCATATCGACGAGATTATCAACAAGCTCGATAGCGCACTACAGGTTGTACTGAAGTAATGACAACCACCCCTGCCATCATCATGGTTGCACCCAACGGCGCGCGAAAAACCAGGGCAGACCACCCCGCTCTGCCGGTTTCTATCGCCGAAACTGTCGAGGAGGCGGTGCACTGTTACGCTACGGGCGCCACCATCCTGCATGCGCATGTACGCGGCAGTAAGGGTGAACATGTTCTCGATACGGGTCTCTATCAGGAACTTATAAGCGAAATGAAGCAGCAGGCTCCGACGATGCTGGTGCAAATTACAACCGAAGCGGTCGGCCGCTATACAACGCAACAGCAGGTTAGTTGCGTAGAGTCTGTTGTGCCAGAAATGGTCAGTATTTCGCTGCGCGAGATGACTAGCGATTTCAAAGACCTGGCCTTCGCCAAAAATTTTTATCACTGGATCAGCGAGGCCGAAATCCATATTCAACATATCATCTATAGCGTGGATGAACTGGCACAATTCCTGGCCCTGAAACAGCAAGGCATCATCCCGGTCTCGCAACGCTGTGTGCTGTTTGTACTGGGACGATACGCGGTGGATTTTAAATCATCACCGGCTGATCTCAACCCGTTTCTGAGCAGCAATTTAACTGCTCTGAACTGGTTCGTCTGTGCTTTTGGCGCCAGGGAACAGGCCTGTGCCATTGCCGGAATCGACCAGGGCGGACATGCCCGGGTCGGCTTTGAGAACAACCTGTATCTGGCGGATGGAAACATCGCCTCCGGTAGCGCGGAGCTGGTAGCCGAACTCGCAAAATCAATAAAGGCTGGTGGTCGCCCGATCGCAAGCGCGGATCAGACTCGTGAAATCCTGGGTATATGTAACGCGTAATACAACATTGCGGTTGCAAACACGCAACCTCCCGCCAGTAACAGGCATATCTGCTCGAAAGCCATTCCCGAGACCAGTAGATAGCCAACCAGCGCTGGTCCAAGCGCCGACGAAAACACCATGACCGCATTGGTCAGCGACTTGATCGCACCAAGATGTCTAACACCGTAAAGCTCCGCCCACAACGCACTCAAGCCGGTGAAATAAAGCCCGGAAGAAATCCCCATTAACAACATGAAAGGCCATACCAGGAATTGCTGGTCTGATATCGTCAGCGAAGCCAGTGCCGCAGCCAGCGGTAACAGGAATGGCGGCACGACCCGGCGTGCGCTAAACCGGTCGACCAGAACCCCGGAGTAAATAATCGTCATCACCGTGGCAATCGAATAGGTCCAGTAATTCCCTGTCACCCAGATACTGCTCCAGCCCTTTGCCCTGGCGATCTCGGCTGGAAAAAAGAACATCGCGGTCATGATCATGGAAGGCGCGATCATTGCCGGCAGCAGCAGGTAAAAAAGCGGTTCGGATAGCATTTGACGACGCGTATAACTACTCGACTGCCTGGCTTCGGATACCGGGCTATTCAAATTCTCAAGTAGGCTTGCATGCCGAGTGGCATGCCCTTTCAATAACCACAGCACCACTGGAATCGCCAGCGATACAAAAACCGCGGTACCCAGGTAAGTCTCACGCCAACCCCAGATTTTAATCGAATATACCGCCATCAACGGTAGTAAGGCTTCGCCCAGCGAAAAACCAATGGCCGCGAGCGCAATCGCCTTGCCACGATGCTCAGCATGATATCGCGCCATCGAGGTAATGCCGGCATGACTGATAAGCCCCTGGCCAAACTGGCGCAACATGAAGATCGCCAGTACCAGCATCGCAGTCGAAGCAACGGAACCGATAACCAGGCAGGCACAAATCAACCCTAATAAACTAAGTACAGTAAACAGGCGCAGGTCCATCCGGTCGATCAACGAACCGCTCCAGGTAATCACCACAGCGCTTAGCAGGGTACCCATCATATAGATTCGCCCCCAGGATCCGCTATCGAGGTCAAACAGGGTCTGGATCTCGGGGCCAAAGACACCGATAAAATAAGTCTGACCTGGACTCGAGAGAAACGCGAGTGCGAATCCGAAACCGAGGAATCGGGGATGATCGCGTGCGAAACGCCAGTAACCGATTAGCATTTATGTCGATTTAGCAACGAATCGCCAGGCCGTGATATTACCGATCAGGGCAATCGGCACGAAACCGGCAAACAGCCAGAAAGAGACCTGGCGTAATCCGGCAGCGCTCATATCTTCACTAATACCGAGACTATTGGCAATCAAACCGCTGATCGCTGCGCCCAGCGCAAACCCGGTTTGTTGCGTGATTGGCAGTAACGAAGCGGCGCGATCCTTTTCGGCGGCTGATGCGGCGCCGATGATGCGTTTGATAATAAAGCCCCACATCATGCCAAACCCACCGTTACTGACTATCACGACCAGCATTATCGCCCATATCGGTCCCCGCGGTAGCACCCAGGCCAGACCAATCAAACCTGCCACCACTACAGCACTGCCAATTCGAATCAGCCGTGGTTCATTACGCGGATCGGCACCAGAGAAAATAATTGCGGCACTGCCCCAGGCCAGTGTTTCCAGCATAACGACGAATCCGGCCGTCAAGGGCGTCAGACCGTACAGCTTCATCAGTACAAACGGGCCGTATACCAGGAACGACATGATGCACAGGCAGAGCAATAGCGTCGTCAGGATACCGTTGCCAATCGGATGGGATAAATCCGTCGCCTCCAACGGCAGCATACGGCTCGAATTGGCGGTTTTATCTCGAAATACGAAAAACACCAGTGACAGGCAACCCATTACGATCAGGAGGGGTGATACTACCGCGTTGAATTCAGCCCCGGCCATCGAAATTAATAGTATCGCAGCAGCGAGGAACATCAGTCGCACGATCGGGATGCGTTCCGCCCTGGTATCTGGATCTACAGATTCGGCGGCGAGTAACACCCGAATCGCCAGCATTAACAGTACCGCCTGGAACGCGAACGCCCAGTAGGCCATCCGCCAGATACCCAGGGTCGCGAAAGCACCCCCGATCACCGGCCCGCTGAAAGCCGAAATCATCCACACGGTCGAGATACAGGCGACAATTTTCGGCACGAACCGATTCGGGAAAAACCGGTCCTGTGAAATATAAACCAGTGCGACCAGGCCACCGCCACCGAGCCCCTGCAATACCCGGCCGACCAGCACCACCGGCATGGTCGGTGCCATCGCACAGACCACGCAACCGGCAGCATATACCATTGCCGCCCGAATCATGGTCGCGCGTATACCTGATTTATTGACCAGCAAACGCACCGATGCACCCGAAATTATCGAACCCATCAGGTAGAGTGCAAAGGTCCAGCTAATCAGGTTTAATCCACCAATATCCTCGACTGCACTCGGCATGGTAGTCGCGGTTAACATCGAGTTAGACGCGTGCAACCAGATCGCCAGTGCCAGAGTTGCCAGCTTCGCGGCGTACTCACGGGTCAGGATTTCGCTCCAACGAGCGCCAGATTCAGGTTGAGGATTCATCAATGAAAATTAGACCTGGGCGGGTTGTCGATTCGACATTTCGATACCGCTGCACCATAGGCTGGGTA
>JAPUFZ010000140.1 GCA_027293245.1 Gammaproteobacteria bacterium | reverse complement strand
AATCCTGCGAACCACGCTCAGGATTTAGAAAAAGATGTGATGGAACTATTAGCCAGTTTACGAAGCAATGATACGCATGCTATCGATGCCGGCGAATCCATGATGCTTGAGCATGAGTTCCAAAACGCAAGCGAACGCGATATTGAACGCGCACTCGGACGGCATTTTTTGCAGCAGCTTCGCAACAGCCGGACTGGAAGCTGGCAAGGTCCGATCAGGTCGGGTTTCGGTCTTCACCTGGTGTTTATCAGTCAGCGTATCGACGGTCAGATTCCCCGCCTTGCCGAGGTACGCGATGAAGTGTTACGCGACTGGTCCGCACGGAAACGAAAGCAAACCAACGAGGCGATTTACCAGGCGTTTCGCAAGCGTTATAAGGTGATCATTACAGGCCCCGGGGGTGAGGCGGTCGAACAGTCTTCACTGCTGAAGGTGGAAGATTGAGCCGGTTCCTGTTCGGTTTTGCTTTGCTGCTGCTGATTTTTAGCAAAGCCCAGGCGGATGAGTATCGCCCGGCCTATCTCGAACTGCGACAGACCGGTGACGAAATTTTCGACCTGCTCTGGAAAGTGCCCGCACGTGGGTCGGATATGCGGCTAGGACTTTATATCGACTTTCCTGACGACGTTAAAACCATCGGTTCGATTCGCAGTTCGTTTGTCGGTAACGCTTTTATAGAGCGTTCCACGATCAGCAGGCGCGGGGGCCTGTCGGGAGTCGAAATTCGTATTGAAGGGTTGACCAGGATGACCACCGATGTTCTGGTTCGAATCGAACGTCTCGATGGTACTACTGAAGTAGCGCGTTTAACCGCTTCGACACCTTCATTCGTGGTGACCGCTGCCGCGCAGACCTGGGACGTGGCAACAACCTATCTTGTGTTTGGCATTTTGCATATCTGGCAGGGCACCGACCACCTGTTATTTGTCGCCTGCCTGATTCTGATCGCCGGTAGCTGGAAGCGTATTCTGATCACTATAACCGGGTTTACCATTGCGCATTCGGTCACCCTGACGCTTGCAGCGCTTGAGTTAGTGCGCTTAGCGGTGCCACCGATAGAAGCAATGATTGCGCTATCGATCGTGTTCCTGGCGCGGGAAATTGCGCTGGACCGGCGTGACACCCTGACATGGCGATACCCGATAGTGGTATCTGCGACCTTCGGATTGCTGCACGGCTTCGGCTTTGCCTCGGCTCTGGCTGAAATCGGGTTGCCACAGACTGAAATTCCGGCCGCGTTGCTGGCTTTTAACCTGGGCGTCGAAATCGGCCAGGTCGTGTTTGTCAGTGCTATAATTGCGGCTGCCTGGGTGGTAAAATATGGCTTGCAAAGATTCACGCCTAATCCGGTTAAGTGGTTAAGCCTTATCGAGAAGCCAGTCGCTTATAGCATCGGTGGCATTACCATGTTCTGGACACTGGAACGGGTCTCGGCATTCTGGATTTGATTGGCAGTCAGCGCCTTCGCGCAACTGCTGCTGGCGAAATTTTCTTTCTTATTATTTTGATTTCAGTTACAGTCCCTGCGCCAAATTTCATCGGGTGTTCGAAAACCCCGATTTTCTTTTATCATAACGACATCAATGGACAATAAATTATGAAAAAGCATTTAATCGCTTTACTCACCAGCTTGCTGCTTGTCACAGGTTGTGCCACCAGCGTCACCAGCGACATAATGGTCGATTCCGAAGCCGATGCAACCATAAAATTCAGTGGTTACAAGACCTATACCTGGTTAGGCTCAGCCTCAATTCTCTACGACCCTGCCGGCAAGTGGGAGCCGCCCGGGTTTGATGCGGATGCTGAAATCAAGTTCCTGATCGACCGCGAGTTGCGCGCGCGCGGTATGTCTGAAGACCTCGCCAACCCCGGCCTGATAGTCGTTTTTGCAGCGGGTATCGATATGGCTGCGATGCGCGAAGAAATAGACCCTGAGAGTCATATAGCAGCGTTGCAAAATGTGCCTGAAGGTGCAATAACAGTGGTGTTAATAGACGCTGCTACCGGGTTCGCTGTCTGGGCTGGATTGGCGACCGGCGAAATTCAGGAAAATCCTGAAGCGGATGTGGTCAAACAACGTCTTGATTACGCCGTTAGCGAAATGTTCAAACTATTACCCGAATAAGAATAATTCATCCGGACCTGGCCCCCCAACAGGGGGCCTCAGTCCTTACTTTACCAGCAGTTTTTGTGGCACCGTGGCCAGGCTTTGATAGCCGGTTTTAGTGATGACCACGGATTCTGTGATCTCGAGTCCGCCATCATCCAGCCATAAGGCCGGCATGAAGTGGAAGGTCATGTTTTCCTGCAGTACAGTCCTGTCACCACGACGCAGGCTGATGGTGCGCTCACCCCAGTCCGGCGGATAAGACAGCCCGATTGAATAGCCCGTGCGGCTGTCTTTTTTGAATCCATGCAATTCGAGCCTGTCGAAAAATGCGATAGCGACGTCTTCGCAGGTGTTGCCCGGTTTCGCATGGTCAAGTCCGGCGTGCATGGCATCGAGCACCGCTTTCTCTGCGTCGAGATATTTTTGCGGCGGTGTACCGAGCGAAATGGTGCGAGACAACGGGCAATGATAGCGTTTATGGCACCCGGCAATTTCGAAAAAAGTAATATCGCCGGGCTTCAGTTTCGAATCGTCCCAGGTTAAGTGTGCGGCGGTGGCATCCAGCCCTGTGGGCAGCATAGGCATTATGGCCGGGTAGTCACCCCAGTGCTCATCTATGCCCTTGATCCCGACCTGGAATATCTCGGCGGCGAGATGATTTTTGGCGAGCCCGGGTTCGATGATTTCGTATATACGGGCATGCATTTGCTCGACGATGCGGGCCGCGCTACGCATGTAACTCAGTTCCTGTGCTGACTTGATGATGCGTTGCCAGTTAACCAGCGCGGTTGCATCGATCAGGGTTGCCCGTGGCAAATGGGTTTGTAACGACAGGTAGGCGGCGGCGGAAAAATAGTAGTTCTCCAGTTCGACACCGATCGATCCCCGGTCGAGCTTCAATTCGGTGAGTACCTGGGCCAGGTGGTCCATCGGATGGCGCTCGGTCGATTGCACATAGTGGTCGGGGTACTGCAGGATATTGGTAGCCTCCAGGTAAGTCGTGCGAACCGCGCCCGGGGCATCCATACCGCGTCCCCACCAGATGGGTTCATGGTCATGCTGTACGATCACGCATTGATGCGTATAGAAAGACCAGCCATCGTAGCCGCTCAACCAGGCCATGTTGGATGGGTCGACGACAATCAGGCAGTCGATATTTTTATCGGACATGGCCTGGCGGGTTTTCGCCAGACGACTGCCGTACTCGTCGAGGCTGAAGTTTAATTTTGCATTCTTTGGCATGGTTTCAGTTCACAAAGTGTAATTTTGGATGCAGTCTGTTGGCCATTTACAACTCCTGGTCCTGTTTCGATTGGCAATGTTTGACCATGATTCTAGCTAGCATCAGATCGAGGTGACCCCCGCCACCATTTTTATACAGGGTAATCTCGTCGGCACTGCTTCGACCGGGGTGTCTGTTTTGACACAAATCGGCTAAATCCGCGCGTATATCATCAGCGTTAATCACCGAATTCGCAATTGGAATCATCAGTTCGCCGATATGTTCGATTGTGGTCTCGCGGGCGTCGACAAACAGGCTCGCGCGTCGCAGGCATTCATCGTCGGCTTCACGCATTTCCGCTGTGAAGGCACCGACCAGGTCAATATGAGTGCCCGTTCGCAACCACTCTCCTTTTATTAATGGTGTGATGGTCGCCGTGGCAGAGCTAATCAGGTCGACCTTTGCTGCGTATTGAGCCAGGTCTTCAACCGCACTGAATGCTACCTGTCCGAACTGTTTCGGTAACTCACCCTGGCAGAGCTGCTCGGCTTTGGCAGGCGTTCTATTCCACACATAGACCCGCTCGATCGAAGGGTGAATCGCACAGTGTGCCGTGATCAGGTGCCGGGCCATTTCACCGGCACCAATCATCAACATCGAAGAAATACCTTCACGCGCCAGTAACCGGGCACCCAGGGCCGAGTCGGTTGCGGTTTTCAGATAAGTGATCGCGGTGCCATCGAGGCAGGCGACTGGAGTGCCGTTCCGGCCATCGAAGAGAACATAAACCGCCTGGATCGACGGCCAGACACGCGCCTGGTTATTGCCTGGGAATATCGAAACAATCTTGGCGCCGATTGCCTGGCCGGGTTGCCAGCCGGCACGGACAAAAAAATGACTGGTGAAATCACCGGCATCGGTCGACTCCATCAGCAGATCCGAATGCAATGCTTTTGGGCCCAGGTGCATCACCCGAAGCCGGTCTACCAGGGTAGGGTAGGAAAGCTGGTTCATAATAGCTTCCGCATCGAGCATTAACATATTGGTTTTCCAGATGTGACAGTAGCATGTAGACTTCGGAGCCTGTGAGTGTACTGAATTCCTTCAGGCTTGAAAATCTCATTGAAGGAGTTATTGGGCCATTCAATGATGTGAAGGGAATCACGAATGTCGCGGGCGCATGGAGGCGTCGGTCCGGCGCTCCGGGGAGCGACCACCTATCGCATCGCGGT
>JAPUFZ010000014.1 GCA_027293245.1 Gammaproteobacteria bacterium | reverse complement strand
AAAACCTCAGGGCCGTTTATGCTCGTATTCAAAAACCTCTTCAAGAAATTACACGTTCAGTTGCCCAGGATGGACACGTGCTGGTCATCGGCCATCGAAATGTCAATAAGATGCTGGTGCAGAGTTTGCTCGGTTTGGACTTTAAGGCCGGGTATCGAGTCGAACATCGTAACCACTGGCTTTATATATTTGCGATTCAAAGTAAGGAGATCTATTTGATGAAAATCAAATCCCCTGCCGATGAGGTAGAAATTATTTCAGGCTATGGCGAAATTGATTGATCAATCTGGGATACCTTCCAGAGTCGGAATAAAAAATTAATATATAAAGCGAGGGTCATGAGAACGATCAGCCAGAACAGAATGAACGGATTTCCCGTTACCACAAACCAAACAATGCCGATAGACAGATAAAGAAAACGAATATCACTACCCGCACATACCCAGCTAAACAGGAGTTCAACTCGTCTTTTGGGATAATTACTGTGATAGGCTGACCGATATTTTTCTGAGGAATTAGTAATTAGAAAAACAGCCCCGATGTAGGCAAATAGAAGGGGCTGCCATATGGGTGTTGATAGAATTTCATCGAAAGAAAAGAGTATGCCGGCGACAATAATAAGCTCGCTTGCGCGGTCAACCATGGTATCGTAGAAATCCCCCAAAGTGCTGGTTTTTCTACTGAGCCGGGCTAATTCTCCATCCACACAGGACCAAATTCCAAACAGCTGTATAAACAGTACCGCCAACATAAAATTCTGTAGATAAAAGGCAATAGCGGCAAACACCGCGAAACAAACGTCAATTAATGTTGCTGTGTTTGGTGACATTCCTTTAGCATGGCAATAGCCACTGATAACACAAGATACGCGACGTTGGATATAGTAACAATATACACCGTCACTTTCGGGTTTGGTCAGATCTGGATAGTGATGCAACGCCTACTCGGGGATTGCTAAAGGCGTCGTATCAATCATACATTATTACCATTGCCAGGTTCATAAGTGTAGCCGGAATTAGAGTCGATTGGTTGCTGGCCCAGAGGTGAACTTTCAATATTTCCACTTACCTGCGCCTGATTAATGATGGCTGGATAGACCGTATCCTGGGTATGTCTCATATCCGAGGGTGTGTCAATTTCCGACCAGATAAGGTCAGAGACAAGGCAGTGGTAAAGAGGGAACCTGGCCGATACAGCCGATAGACAGTCGGTTTCGTAGGCTACCTGAAGTGTACGGTTAAACTGAATCTCGGCTTCAACGATCATTTCCTTAAACAAGAGCTGGGACACTTTCGTGATTCCCACCAGTTCACCGGCAATATAAGCATTGAATTTGTTGGGGTCTTTTGACATGCCGACAATTCGTATACCCTTGGTGGCAACATAAACTTCATCGCCTGAATAAGTAGGACCGGACAAAAGCACAGCGTTATCTGTCGGAAACTGCAATAGTCTCGATACGGCCCTTGCTTCGTATACGATATCTGATTCCAGAAGTAAAAAATCTTCCATCAGCCAATCTTTGGCGCAATAGAGCGAATACATGCTACCGGACCGGGCATAAAGACTATTGTGGATGGTTTTTATGATACCCGAATACGATTCCTTGAGACGCTCGTAGTACTCGAAATGGTGTCCGGTAACGATGATAATTTGCCTAATTCCGGCATCAAGTAAATTGTCGATAGATTCTTCAATAATCGGACGCTTTCCCAGGCGTAGAAATCCTTTTGGTATAGTTTTACCCAACGTCTCCAGTCGTTCACCCATTCCGGCGGCTAGAATAACAGCAACTCGCAATTTATTGGTCATCAATTCATTTCCTTACAAAAATTAGTTTTTCCGCACACAGTCACCATTTAGCGTAGGTTTGGTCGATTAAAAACCAAATACTGGTTGTTCCAACTGCACAATATCGACCCCATTTATCATTGGTGACAAGGGCTATTTTGCAATCCAGTTGAATCACCAACGGTGAATTAATTGCGGCATAAAATACGGTAATATACCGTGATAGTTAAAATCGCGGATGCCCGAAAGTCGGCGGTGTTGATCGGCAACTAGACTTCAATTGCCTCGGAGGTCCCTGCCATGCACAGCCTGAAAGGCACCTTGTGCAAATTGACATGAAGCCCGAGTCAACCGGCCATGAAAAACCATACTGCGGCACTTAAGGCTGCCACTGATTCCGCTTCTCACACCAAATCGACGAAGAATCAATAACTACAGCCCTAGTTCACGCAGGAGAGACGAAACCAAGAAATGAGAAAGGCTATCAACGAACAATAACCGTTGTCTTTGACGTCGAACAATATGCGATACTACGAGGCGATTGTAACACAAATTAGCCTGGCTCGTCAGGAGTATAGTGAAGTAAAAACACCCAATTTTCACAATTCTAACAAATAAAAAGCAGAAACTCGTGACGCCGTCCGGCCCTCGAGAATCTGAAATCTGGATGATTCCCGCAAATACACTCATTGCGCCCTTTTCGCCGACCAACACGGTCTATTTTCAGTCACCAGGCGCGTTCCATCAGTGCCTCGAGACCCTTTTCCAGAGACCCATCCGGGCGAAGCCCCAGTTGGCCCGAGATCACAGCCCGTTTTGCTGCAGCGCTGTGAACAAAGACAGCCGTTTGACTGGCGTTAGCAAGCAAGTAATATAGTGTTATTACCCTTTATACCTAAATGGCGGAGGAACACAAACATGGCTGACGGAATTCTCGATGAGCGCGGAAAAGCACTGGAAGAAATATTCTTCGCCAAGGAAGGCGAAAAACTGCGCACGGCCCTGCTAGAAAAAGAAGAGGCAAAGAACAGGAAGGAGTCCCTTGCGGGCGCGTCTGGCATAACCGATGACGCGGTGCTCGAACAGCTTATCGCGCTCGACATAAACAGCGATACCCTGGCAGCGCTATCGCTTGTTCCACTGCTAGAAGTTGCCTGGGCGGACGGCACCATGGACGATAACGAACGCAGCGCCATTTTATCCGCCGCCGAGGACTCAGGGCTAAGTGCCGAAAGCACGGCCCTGCTGGACGGGTGGCTAGTCATACAACCGAGTACCGAAGTGGTTTCAGCCTGGAAAGACTATGTTTCGGCGCTTACCAGTACGATGGATGCGGCGGCCAGGGATAAACTCAAACAAGAGCTGCTCAGTCGCGCACGCACTGTGGCAGAGTCAGCCGGCGGATTTCTCGGTATCGGCAAGATTTCGAGCGAAGAGGAAGCAAAACTGGAAGAGTTGGCAAATGCATTTTCTAAAGTTTAATGCTCTTTGCCAGTCTAGACCAGACTGAATGCGAATTCGCAGCAATCGCTCAGCGATAAAGCAACAGCACGCAAGCTAACGCTGCAAGACCGAACCAACGATTTCTCGATGACATCGTGGGCTTTCCATGGTTGGCTCCACGCTACTCGTACTCACTTAAATCAGCTGCAGCCAACTATGGAACAAAACATGCGCTCATGTTTTCGCTTTAGCTTTATCTGTTTGTTTCTTGTGTCTACTCATCTAACCAATAACCTGGCTAACGCAAGCGAAGAAGGAAGCGACAAACTGGCAAATGTAAATCGAATTACCTTAGCCCCGCCTGCTGACTTTTATCCGCGCTATTTAGCCGATCCTCGCAGCGCGCAAACGGCCATTACCTTCCTGGGCATATTCAATAGTGATATAGAGGATGCGGGTGCCGCGCGTTTTAATTTCAGCCTGGGCAAACGTTTTGGCGTGGTACGTTTTGGCGATGAACAGACTTATAAAGCATGGCAGATTGATCTTGAAATCGGTTTCTTCAGCCACTTCGATCTTGAAGACAGCCTGGATAATATTGGCTGGGACGGCATCTTCGGATTGTATTTTTCCCGCAGGCTGTCGCCGGAAAAGTTTATTCGTTTTGGTTTCCTGCATGATTCCTCACATTTGGGTGATGAATTCGTGGAAGAAACCGGTCGTCAGCGCATCGACTATACTCGTCAAGAACTGATCGCCGGTATGACCTGGTTGCCAGCACCCAGGTCAAAACTATACACAGAGCTGGGTTGGGCGTACGACCTGAAAAATAACCAGGAAGCTTTCCGCTGGCAATGGGGAGCTGAATATTTTGGAGCTCACAACGACCATTTTCTGGGGCTCCCGTGGTACACAGCAACAGACATTACCTTTTTTCAGGAGCGGGATTGGGAACCGGCCATCACTTTACAATTGGGTTTAATTTATGTCACGGGCCGGGCAACCGAGCGATACCGATTTGTGTTGGAAGCTTATCGTGGTCGATCGGTGATAGGCGAGTTTTCCTTTGAAGACGAATCCTATTTATCCATCGGGGTGCACTATGATTACTGACATTATTTCACATCGTTGCTACCCAGGCTTTTCGTTTGTCTTTTAGTCGGTAACCGTCACCGAATATACCGGTTTTATTGCGCATCGTCAGAAGGCTTATCCGTCATGCTTTCTCCAACACGTTCACGCGCATGGGTTGGTCAAAGCGTATACCCATTTCCTCGGGAACTCCGAGTCGATCGAAGGCCCTGGTCAATTCAGCCTCATTGGCCTCGAATAGAACACGGCGCCTGGGCTCGATGCGGATCATTTCTTCTTTGAAGGCGGCAAAATTTTCATGGTGATAGGTCGTGTCATAGAAGATTTCCCGAACCTCAATCAGTCCGTGGCCAGCGGCGCCGCGAATAACCCCATAAGCGGCAGACCGAACCGAGGTCTCATCATCAATGGGAGCATGCAACTCGAACCCGCTGCCTGCGGCGATGGGCTCCGCCACATATACCATGCCACCGGGCCTGACCACGCGCACGGCCTCACCGAGCGCGCCCGCCATATGCTCGACCGGGACATGATGCAGGGAATTGAAAAATATCACCAGGTCATAAGTCGCATCATCGAACGGCATCTCCTGACCGAAGCCTTCTACATAGATTTCATCACCTGCGGAAGGATAAGATCTGGCTTTTTCCAATTGCAAGGCACCGCATTCCAACCCTGTCACACTGGCACCCTGGCGCGTCATGTAGCGCACCAGTTCTCCTGCACCGGACCCGATATCGACTATACGAAGGCCCTTCAACTCAAGGACCTCACACAGAACGGACTCATTACTTCGGACGTTAGTCATAGTTTTTCCTGCCGAGATTTCGAATATCACCAGGCTTGTAAAATTACCGAGACACAACAAACCGGGACCAGAACAATTGATTTTAATATTAGAGAATACTGCGTTCTGACCTCAGGGAAAAGGTGACGGAGGGAATGGCACTGCCTTAAGCGTAAAATCACTATAAACCAACAGCATCGTCATCCCGGGCTTGACCGAAACGTCGGACCGCCGGTATCCAGTAAATTGCTTGCTTTCAGCGACCCTGGATCCCGGCTCGGAGGCCGGGATGACGCTAATTCTGGGCTTAAGGCAGTGCCATTCCCTCCG
>JAPUFZ010000139.1 GCA_027293245.1 Gammaproteobacteria bacterium | reverse complement strand
ATTTTTGTAACATCCTTATTTCCCTTGAGGATGTGCGCCTGACCCCGGGGAACGAGCACATCAATTTCCGCGTCTGGATACGCCTGCCTAAGCGAACCTATTAATGGCGTCGCCAGGAGTATATCTCCGATTCCGGCTCCGGCAGAAACAAGAATCTTCTGGTAATTACTTTTCACCTGCAAACGCTTTAAGTCCTTAATTATGGTGCAGGAACGATAAAGGCATTATCTCTAATGTCCAGAGTTATTTAAATCCGGATGGGCCGGCGCCCGCTCCTGGTCTTTGCATCTAGTCGGTCGACAAATGCGTTTCGGCATTTTCATCAGGCTGATATGATTCGCGATGTGAATATAATCGATTATCCGCTTTATACCTGATGAAAAAATCGCCCTTCCATCCGGTTTACTGGCCATCCTGGTTAGTGCTTGCCCTGTTGCGACTCTGGGTCGCGCTACCCTACCCGATAATTTATTACAGCGGCAGGGGTCTCGGATGGTTGATGGATAAAACCATGAAGGGACGCCGGCACGTTGTCGAAGTCAATATCGGGCTTTGCTTTCCGGAGCTTTCCGCGACTGAACAGGACACCCTGGTCTCTAAAACCATGCAGTCAACGGCGCTTGGCCTGCTCGAAGTCGTCTATAGCTGGTGGGCCAGCGATGCGGCAATCAAGAAGCACTCACGAGTGGAGGGGCTGGAATATGTCGACAAGGCCAATGCGGAAGGCCGAGGCATATTATTGATAGGTGCGCATTTCACCACTATGGATTTAAGTGGCCGTGTTTATTGTTCTGAACGTCCTGCTGACGTCATTTACCGGCCGCAGGCTAATGCAGCCTTTAACTATGTAATTAACAAAGCGCGTAATAATTTTTACCAGGAATTACTCGATAAACGTGATTTTCGAAAAATAATTAAACGCTTGAAACAGGGTCACACGGTCTGGTATGCGAGCGATCAGGATTTTGGACCTAAAGGCGCCGTGTTTGCGCCCTTTTTTGGAATACCTACTGCAACCGTTACAACCGTACGTCAATTGATGAAACTATCGGGAGCCAGGGTTCTTTTTTATGCCTGTTACCGTATTGATGAGGGTGGCAATAGCCGGTACCTTGGTAAGGTGAGTGATGCCTTTGATGATGAACTCGGCCTCGATGATGCCAGGGACGCAGAACTGATTAATAAGGCTATCGAAGACGCCATACGAGTCCATCCCGAACAATATCTTTGGGTACATCGCCGGTTTAAGACTCGTCCGAACAGCGACGACCCGGATTTTTATGCTAAATTTCAGAAATAGTCCGCCAAAGCAAACTGCAAGCCTGGCGCATGCCTCGAAATCGCGGTCAATATGAAATCGATTGTTTTTATCATCTCTGCGTTAGCCCTGTTTTATTTGCTGGGGGTGGCGCTTTTATATTTTCTACAGCGTAACCTGCTGTTTTATCCTGTTCCGGCCGTCGATGGCATTGCCCGGGAAACTATTAGCTTCAACAATGATGCAATCTCTCTGCATGGCTGGGTGTTGAACCCGGACAAGCAAAAAGCATTGGTCTATTTTGGTGGTAACGCTGAAGATATCACCGATAATATTCCACTATTCGAAGAGCTGTTTGAAAATTACACGGTATACCTGATTAATTATCGCGGTTATGGTAAAAGCCAGGGAACACCAACCGAAGCGGCCTTGTTTTCTGACGCCATCGCTATCTACGATCAAATCATGGAGCAGCATTCCTCTATCAGTTTGATGGGCAGAAGTCTCGGCAGTGGCGTCGCTGTCTACCTTGCTTCAAAACGCGATATCTACCAGCTGTTCCTGTTGACTCCATACGATAGCATCGCCGAGGTCGCGAAAACTCACTACCCGTATTTTCCCATCAGCTACCTGATCAAGGATCGATTCGAATCGGTCGCTTACGCTGCTCAACTCAAGGCCTCGATTTTGATATTAGCCGCAGAATTTGATCAGGTGGTGCCGGTTAAACATGCAGAAAGACTGCGCGATCGACTCACCCGGTCTAAGGTGAGTTACCACCTGATCGCCGGTGCTGAACACAACAACATCACCGCATTCCCACGCTATCGCGAGATAATCAGGGCATTTATCAATCGTGCTGAATAGGTTCGGGAGTTAATGAGGGTGAGGACAGGGTTTAAGACATGCGATTGCGCATATGGGCCTTGATTCCCGCGAATAAGGCATTGGCGAGTTTTTGCTGGTGTTTACTACTGCGCAATTTTTTCTCTTCCGCGGGATTCGAGAGGAAAGCAGTCTCGATCAGTATTGAAGGCATATCAGGCGCTTTAAGTACAGCAAAGCCAGCCTGTTGTACTTTCTTGTTATTCAGTTTTGAAACCTTGCCCAGGTTTCTCAGGACATCGGAACCCAGTTCCAGACTGTCCTGAATGGTTGCTGTTTGCGACAGGTCGAGCAACACCGAGGCAATCAAATCATCTTTATCATCGAGACTGATGCCGCCGATCAGGTCGGAAGCATTTTCTTTTTCAGCAATCCAGCGCGCCGCTTCTGAACTGGCGCCACTCAGAGACAGCGCATAAACCGAGGCACCCCGGACCCTGGCACTCCTGAATGAATCAGCATGGATGGAGAGAAACAAATCGGCCTGATGTTCACGCGCTTTTTTTACTCGATTACGCAATACGACAAAACGGTCAGATTCGCGTGTCAGTACTGCCCGGTACCCCGGTGTCCGATTGATCAGGGTCTTCATTTTTTTAGCAACCGCGAGGGTTATGTCCTTTTCGCGCGTACCCATTTTACCTATCGCGCCTGGATCACGACCACCATGACCCGGGTCAATAGCAATAATAATTTCTTTTTTCTGCCTCTGCCTTTGCTGCTGGCTGGTGATAATTGGGGTTGGGCTCAGGTTAGTCGCGTGTAAATCAATAACCAGGCGATGGCCTGAATTTCCGTCGGGTTTCAGAATAAAGCTGCGCGGGCGCACCTTAGCTTTCAGATCCAGCACGATTCTGAGCTCACCGTTGTTGCGTGATGCCGAGCGAATGCCGCTCATCAAGCTGGTGGTTTTTTTACTGACGTACAAGGCCTTGCTTTTGTGGGTGTCTTTTAGATCGATAACAATGCGCTTCGGATCTGACAGGGAGAATAACTTGTGTACAACTTTAGTCGAAAGATCAAAAACGACACGTGTGTGGTCGTCTGATGTTTGCGATACACGAACACCAATTAAGGCCGGATTACTCTTTGCAAAAGTCGTCCGGTAGCTTGCCAGCAGCGCTAATGTGGCGCCGTAACGGGTTAATCGTTTGAGAAAAAAGCGCCTGGTTGTCGAAAATCTGTCCATATTTCCTGGAGATGAATTCTTTTCGTCAGTATCCGGAGCTTTATATATAGTCAAATCTAAGCAAAAAATCAACCTATTTTCTATACTTATTAACTAGATAGTGAACTTTTCTAGAATTCAACTAAGGGTTTAACAATGTCCTGATTCGATTTCCCCAGTCGTTATTCGGTTGAAATTCGACACTCCGGCCGTCGACATCATAATCAATCATAATCTCCAGGCCGATATTATTGAGGTAACCCTGCGCTCTTTCCGGCCATTCGATCAGGCAAATAGTGGTCGAATTGAGGTAATCGCGATAACCCAGGTATTCGAGTTCTTCGGCATCCGCCAACCGATACAGATCCATATGCGCTATCGAAAGTGATGAAAACTCATAATACTCGATCAGGGTATAGGTCGGACTGCGCACACCGGAAGTCACACCGAGGGACTCGAGCGCGCCACGAACCAGGGTGGTTTTGCCGACACCGAGGTTTCCGCTCAGTGCGATGACACCACCGGTTTCACAATTGGCGATCAGACTGGCGCCCAGTTGACGCATTTGTGCTTCATGCTTGATCAACATGGCCGGGGCTTCATGCCTTGCGCAATTGTTTTATAAGACGTGGTATGCGTTGCACTATATCGCTGGCAATCAATCCGATTTCATCATTGCCACTGGCAAAATCTTCAGCACCGAGTGCATGGACCAGTACCGCAGTTTTGGCCGCTTCGAATGGACCCATGCCCTGGCCAAGCAGGGCTGCAATCATACCGCCGAGCACATCACCCATACCGGCAGATGCCATGCCCGGGTTTCCCCGAATATTGATCGCAGGGATTGAATCGCGTTGCTGAATAATGCTGCCCGACCCCTTCAAAACACTCACGACGGCAAAGCTATCAACCAGTTGCCGGCTGGCTCGAAGACGATGCGACTGAATCTCGGCCGTACCGGTTGACAGCAAACTGGCTGCCTCGCCCGGGTGTGGCGTTATCACTATCTGGTCCGAGGCCAGGGAATGAAGAAATCCGGCGTTGAGGGCACTGGCATCAACTACCAGCGGTTTATCGATAGCCGCTATTTTTTTCAGGCAGGCTTTTGCCGCTTTTCCCGTGCCTAAACCGGGGCCGGCCAGGATAACCGTCGCCTGCTCCAGTTTCTCATCGATACTGTCCCAACTCTGTACCATCAATTCGGGAATCGCCGACAGGCTGTGAACACAATTCGGATGAACCAGCACGCTGACCAGTCCGGCACCGCAACGCAACGCGGCCAGGGCTGCAAGCGATGCAGCGCCTGTCATGCCATTGTCGCCACCAACAACCAGCAAGTGGCCAAATTTATTTTTGTGGGAGTTACGTTTACGTTTCGCCGGTAGTTTAATATTGCCTGGCTCAAGTACCAGCAGAGACGGGGTCTGGTCCTCAGCAATGCGGGCTGAAACGCCAAGATCGTCAAACACCAGTTCCCCACAGTAATCCGGCCCATCGGCCAGGAATTGACCCGTCTTGGCACCGATAAAGGTTACCGTTAGATCGGCATTCACGGCACAGGGCTGTGCCATGCCAGTATTGGCGTTCAGGCCTGAAGGTATATCGATCGCGACTCGCAGCGCCGGGTTCTGATTGATTGCATGGATTAACGTCTGCCAGTCCTGATCGAGTTCTCTCTTTAATCCAATGCCCAATAATCCATCGACGATTACTCCACCGCGTATTGCCTGCTGGTTCCAGGGCAAGATCTCAGCTTCAGACTGTTGCCAGAGTTGGCGAAAATGCGCGGATGTAGCCGACTGGTTTGCAAGGTCACCTTGACTAATCAATTGCACCTCAAGACCCTGAGTTCTGGCCGCCAGGGCAACCACATAGGCATCACCGCCATTGTTACCCGAGCCGGCAAATACAGTGATGCAGGATACCTCAGGCCAGCGACTGGCTATTTCTCGCCAGACGCGCCGGCCCGCTCGCCGCATCAATTCGATTTCCGCCAGCCCATCGGTTTTAACCGCGGCCCTGTCCATTTGATAAACCGTTTCTGTGTC
>JAPUFZ010000138.1 GCA_027293245.1 Gammaproteobacteria bacterium | reverse complement strand
AGTCTATATTTTCAGGTAGATCAGCTTGGAGAAACCATGAATAAATTAATAATATTAAGCTGCCTGCTCGCCCTGCCGGCTTTCGCTGCCGAAAAACTGACCGTAGTCAGTAGTCAACAACAAACTGCGGTGGTGGAACTTTACACCTCCGAGGGTTGTAGCAGTTGCCCACCAGCCGACCAGTGGCTCGGGGCTCTGATCGAGATACCCAGGGATGAACTCGATGCACTGGTGTTGGCTTTTCATGTCGACTACTGGGATTATCTCGGCTGGAAAGACCGATTCGGCAGTCCCAGGCATACCAGCCGACAACGGCAACTGGGCGCCAACAACAACCAGCGATCAATATACACCCCGGAATTTTTCGTCAACGGCGCCGAGGCTCGTGGCACCAGAAAGGTAATCGAGAAAATCCGTAATAGCAATAGCAAAACGGCACTGATTCAACTCAAACTTACAGTTTCGAAGACCGATGATACACTACAGCTTGAATTGCAGACGACTAACCCGGAGGCGCTTTCCAGCGCCCTGCATTCCCGCTTTATCGTGTATGAGAGTGAACTTGCGAGTGATGTAAAGCGAGGCGAAAACTCCGGTGAATTATTACGCCACCAGCAAGTAGTGCGTCACATGAGTTCAGCCCGGCAGCTTGAAGACCGCAGTCTTTACAGCATCAATATAGATCCTGAGTGGCGGCTCGAAAATATCGGTGTTGCGGCACTGGTTACCACTGCGGGTAATAAAACCTATCTACAGGCGATTCAGACCCCGATCACAACACTGCTGCCACAATAGAAGTAAATCGTTCAATACTGGTCCGAGAACCATGGAAAACCGTCAAAAATGATCTATGCTCATTGTTGACAACCATTTGTAGCGCACCCTAATTGGCCTGGCGCCACCAGCGGCACGAGGAATTGATAGTATCATACCAGCTCGATGAAACACTCTGTTTGCCAAAATTTCCTGCCCTTTCCTATGGCCCTGCTGTGCGTGATTCTGCTCGGTTTCAGTTCCGCTGGCAATACCGGCAAACTCTACAAATGGGTCGATGAAAATGGTGAAGTCCGCTACGGTGATCATTTGCCACCGAGTGAGGTGAAAAAAAGGCATCAAACCCTGAATGCTCAGGGCATGGTGATCAGCACCACCGAAGCATCAAAAACCCCAGAAGAATACGCCGCAATCAGGAAAGCCGAGAAAGAACGTAAAGAAATAGAAGCAGCAGAAAAGAGAATAAAGGATTTGCAACGTAAAAAAGATATGGCTTTATTGATGACTTTTGACTCGATAGATGAACTCGACCAGGCTAAAGACAATCAAATGGAAGTGGTTGACCTGGTCATTCAGTTAATCTATAAGAGCATGGCCATCGCCCAGGAAAGACTCGAAGTACTCGAGGGCCACGCCGAAACTCTTTATGTGTCCAAAGGACTCCAGGTACCGGGTGGGCTCGCACAAAATATCGAGATATTGACACGCGCCAACGTCAATCGACAGGAACGTCTACAACAGAGACTCATCGAGAAAAACAAGATCCTGGCACGATACCAAAAGGACCTGACCAGGTATCGGATCTTGACAGGCGAGTTACCCGGGATTCCATTACACGAAACCAATTAGCTGCCAATCGATTGGCTTAACCCTTAATCAGTGTTCCTACACCGCTATCGGTAAGCAATTCGAGCAATACTGAATGCTTAACCCGGCCATCGATAATATGGCCAGTTTTGACACCGGCCTTAACTGCATCCAGTGCACAACCCACTTTCGGCAACATACCGCCATGATTGATACCCTGCACAATTAACTGGTCGGTTTCCCCGGTTGTAATTCCGGTGAGTAAATTACCCTCGGGATCAAGCACCCCCACGGTATTGGTCAGCAGTAACAGTTTTTCCGCACCCAGCACCGATGCCAGTTTGCCAGCGACGAGATCGGCATTAATATTGTAGGAAGCACCATCCTTGCCAACGCCGATTGGCGCTATTACCGGTATAAAACCGTCCTCGTCGAGCATTTGCACCACCGCCGGGTCAATACTATCGACTTCGCCTACCTGCCCCAGGTCCTGATTTTCAGCTTCAGCACTGGTTAGTTTCATTTTCCTCGCACTAATCAGGCCACCATCTTTGCCGGTCAAACCCACTGCCCTGCCCCCATGGCGGTTGATCAGCGCCACAATTTGCTTGTTAACCAACCCACCTAGCACCATTTCAACCACATCCATGGTTTCACCGTCGGTGACACGCATGCCTTGGATGAAGCGACTTTCCTTGCCTATTTTTTCAAGCAATTTACCGATTTGCGGGCCGCCACCGTGAACGATGACGGGATTTACACCTACCTGCTTTAACAACACAATGTCCTGCGCGAAACTGCTTTTCAAATCCTCGTCAGCCATGGCGTTACCGCCAAACTTGATCACCACAGTTTTTTGATCCAGTGCCTGAATATAAGGCAGGGCCTCGATCAGGATTTCGGCGACATTGCTCTTTCTTACGGTCATATTATGCGAGCCTGCTAGTTTTCGGACAATTTCTGAAGGCTGGTGCCGCGATCATTCGAGCGCATTATAATGGTCGGCGAGAAGATCGATAAGCTGTTTAGCTATCTCGTTTTTATGATTCAATGATAGCATTTGCTTTCCGCCCGGCCAAAGAACCAACAGCTCATTGGTATCGCTTTCAAAACCCGTTTGTCCACCGCCAACCTGATTGGCGGCAATCATATCGAGGTTCTTGCGCTTTAGTTTATCAGCAGCATTTTGCTCGAGTTTTTCAGTTTCCGCAGCAAATCCAAGCGTGAATGGTTTATTTTCAAGCCTGGTAACCGCACTCAGAATATCGGGGTTAGGTGTCAGTTCAAGTTGAATATTTTTAGCCGATTTTTTAATTTTTTGTGGTGCAACCACGGTTACCCGATAATCCGCTACCGCCGCACAGGCAATAAACAGGTCGGCCCCTGAAACCTGGCTGAGAACGGCATCGTGCATTTCCAGCGCACTGGTTACCGAGATGCGATCGACTCCTGCTGGCGAATCAAGGCTAACCGGGCCACTGACCAGTGTGACCTCGGCACCCGCATCAAACGCCTCGCGTGCCAGTGCATAGCCCATTCTACCCGTACTCCTGTTACCGATATAGCGCACTGGGTCGATCGCTTCGTGCGTGGGGCCGGCTGTGATTAAAACCTTTTTGCCGCTTAGTTTACCCGGACTAAAACGTCCTTCTATGAGCCCCAGGAGTGCCTCGGGTTCGAGCATACGGCCAGGACCCACATCACCGCAGGCCTGCTCGCCTTGTGCTGGGCCCCAGATCTTTACCCCTCGCGACTTAAGCCGGTGAATATTGTCCTGCGTTGCCTGGTTCAAATACATTTGCTGGTTCATCGCCGGCGCGATTGCCACCGCCTGCTTGCTTGCCAGGCACAGGGTAAGCAACAGGTTATCCGCATAACCATCCAGCAATTTGGCGATAAAGTTGGCCGAGGCCGGTGCCACAATCATCAGATCAGCCCAGCGCGCGAGCTCGATATGATCCATCGCCGATTCAGCCTCGGCATCAAAAACATCGGTATATACCTTATGCCCGCTAAGCGCCTGATAAGTCAGGGGTTGTACGAATTCCCGGGCCGCAGGCGTCATCACCACGCGTACCTCTGCACCGGCCTTGATTAGCAGGCGAATCAGTTCCGCCGATTTGTAAGCGGCGATGCCCCCGGTGACACCGAGAAGAATTTTTTTCTTGAAGATTAATTCCATATGCTCTATTTTAACGGATGTGGATATCAGGTAAAGGAATACAAATGGCTATCACAGACTGGCCCAGTGAAGAAAGACCCCGTGAAAAACTGCTGCTGAAAGGCCCTTCCTCCCTCTCCGATGCCGAATTGCTGGCCATTTTTCTGCGTACCGGACTGCCGGGTGTCAGCGCCGTTGAAATGTCGCGGCGACTACTGACCGATTTTGGATCATTACGTAGCCTGTTAACCTCAAACCAGGAAAAATTCTGCCGGCACAAGGGCCTCGGCAAAGCCAAGTACGCGCAGCTACAGGCGGTTATGGAAATGGCCAATCGCCACCTGTCCGAGTCTATAAAACGCCAGGATTGTCTCACTAGTCCGGAGGATACCATCGCCTATCTGCAGTGCCAGCTACGCGATCGCCCACATGAAGTGTTTGCCTGTGTGATGCTCGACAACCGTAACCGCGTCATCGCATTCCGTGAAATGTTCCGTGGCACCATCAACGGCGCCAGCGTCTACCCACGAGAAATCGTCAAACAGGCACTGGCCGACAATGCTGCCGGAGTAATCCTGGCGCATAATCATCCATCGGGAGTTGCCGACCCCAGCCAGGCTGATATCCAAATTACCGAGCGCCTGAAGAAAGCCCTGGCACTGGTTGATATTCGTGTTCTCGATCATGTCATTATCGGCGATGAAACCCTGTGTTTTTCGGAGCGTGGCCTGATTTGAGGATGGGCTCATTTAAGGTTCGTCCGGGGCCGGTGCGGTTACCTGTTGTTCGACACTTTCCTGGGCGGCACTGGCAGCGGCCTCTTTCTCCTGCCTGGTCAGCTCTCTGTCGCTGACAACTTCAACCGTGACATTGCGCTGCGCAAACTCGATGCCATTCTCTTTAAAAATGTCACGAATTTGTTGATAAGCATCGCGTCGGATTAGCCCTTGCTGGCCGGGGACAGCCATGAATTTAACTCCTACGACCATATTGAACTCCTCCATCCGGCGCACTCCCTGGGATTTCAAAGGTTCGATAAGGAAGTGCCCGTAATCCGGGTTTTCCTTCAATTTGGTGTTGACCTGCTTGATAAGATTTTTAATCAGTTTGATATCCGTATCAAACGGCACCCGGAACTCGAGTTTCATGATCACCCAGTCACGACTGTGATTAGTCAGGGATTTCAGTTCTCCAAATGGAATCGTATGGATCGCCCCCAGGTGGTGACGCACGCGTAATGAGCGAATGGAAACGGAATCAACCGTGCCCCTTAAATCACCCACTTCTATGTACTCACCGACCCGAAAGGCATCTTCGATGAGGAAAAATATACCCGAGACAATATCCTTGACCAGAGACTGTGCGCCAAAGCCCAGGGCGATGCCTAGCACCCCGGCACCTGCCAGAATTGGCCCAATATTAATACCCAGAGACGATAGCAGAACGAGACTCACCATCATTACGATAGTGGCCATCAGAATCTTTCGGATCATCGGCAACAGGGTTGCCAGACGGGCTTCAGGACCTGGAGTAAGAACGCCTTCCTCGATGACTATGGTCGATAACTTTCGATCTATCGCTGTTTTTCCCCAGGCCCAGATGAACTCGGCGATGAGCAGGGCAAAGACGATGTCGATGAAAATCCCGAATACTTTCTCGGAGAAGGTATTCGAAGTCGATTGCAATACCGATCTCACGTCCCAGACTACGCCCAGTGTGATAAGCGTGATGACTACCAGCAGAAACCTGACTAAACGAACCGCGATCGGCCGGTACAATTGGTAGCGACTGGGCGCTACTGATGACTGGGCCTCATCCGCATTATCATCCTCACCCCCCGTTTCTATTGATTTTACCTGTGTATGATCTTCAATGTTATCAAAAATATAGTCGACCATGGCGCACGAAAATTTAATCGTCGGGAAAAGTAAGAACAGGATCACCAGTGTCCACATTACGGCATCAATTTCGAACAACCACAATATGAACGCTACCAGGATAAGAGCACTCCACATGACGATTTTGAAATTACCGGGTGCCGGCAAAAGTGCGGCGCTATCGGCATCGTCGCCGATTACTGAAGAGACATAAGCATCACGCCGCCGGGAACCGGTTTTCCATATCGCTGCGATCAAAACAGATGTGAATATCAATCCGGCGATCATTTCTATCGCCAGTAATGCAGAGGATTCGACAGCCATACGGTTCAGGGTATCGACCATCAGGTAGCCGAAAATACCGATTCCGCTGATAACCAGAATCCATCGATAAATATTTTGTGCCGCTGCCCCGTCCAGTGGCAATAGTCTCAAATCATCCACCCTGGGCGCCAGCACAAACACGCTAATCATTGCAATGAAGCGCATGGCAATAACCCCGACCAGCAGGGAAAGAACTATATTGCCGATAAATGGGGACCATTCGAATCCGATAAAGAGGCCGATGCTGCCGAACACAAAGAGTGCCGTGCTGCCAAATAGCAATAAGGCCCTTAGTGCGGCAATCTTGAGAATACGACCATAGGTTTTTGGTTTTGAAAGTTCGATCCGTTTCAAGGTCCCGGACAGGTAGCACCAGTATAGCCATTCCAGGCCAAACCCACCGAACAGAAAAATGATGACGTAAATTGCCGATTGAAGAAAATTGCTGCCGGCCATGTTGTCGGCCCATGATACCGATAGTGCCTCCGCTAAGCGGGGTAAGCCTGACAGGGAAAAAATGATTTCCCCTGCTCGTTTATCGACTTTAATCAGGAAGCCCTGAAAATAGTTCTCGAACCCCGACACGGTCAGGACGTCGTACGACTGTGGATTGGCCGTGGCCGACAACTGTTGTTGCAATTGCTTTACCACCGCAGGATTACTCAGCAGACGGATAAGTTCCTCGAGATCCCGTTCTGAGGATTGCTGCCCGGAGGACAACTCGGCGCTTTCTTCGCTCCCTCCTCCTAACAGTCTGAGCTGCGTTTGCGCCTGTGCCGGCACAATAGCTGCGGTCAACAACAGCATCACAACAATGCACAGGATGATTTTCATTTAGCGCTTCCCATAGCGGTATCGGCAACCCGGGTGCTATGAAGGTCTCTGGGTTCGATATAAGACGGGATTAATGTTTCGATCGTTATCGCCCCACTTCGCGGTATGACCTGGCAGGCAAGCCGGGTGTCAGGTTCGGCATTTACCCTCTGCAAAGTCTTGCGTTCGGAGCTGGACGCTTCGGGCAAGAGTTCTGAACCCGCATGTATTCGTACCCGGCAGGTGCCGCAGCGCGCTTTTCCCCCACACAAACTGGCATGGGGTTTATTGTTCATTCTGCTGATCTCGAGCAAGGTCAAACCTGTTGCAACATCAAACCGAGTGCCATCGGTGAAGGTGACACTCAACATCGAGTTATCCTTTCTGACGCGAATATATCTGGCGACAAGAACGCTTGCGAGAATCACAAAGTAAAGCGCCAGACCTATATTCAACATGGCGATAATATTATCGTAAACCCTGTCGCTCGGGATTAGCGTGTCGAGGGCTAACTCTGTGTAATCTGGATCCTGGTTGAGTTCGATGACCTCCTTACCGGCTTCGACCATTCCCAGCAGGGCCAAAAGTGGAATACCGACCACTAACGGGTAGACAAAGCCGGCAACCCGTGGCCACCAGGACTGGATTCGCATCCAGATCACCATACCCATGCAACCGTGAATCCAGACGATCATGGTCACAACCACCTGTTTCAGGCCGGTAATCGGCTCCAGAACCCAGAACAGGGTTAAAATTGAAAAATAGCTTTGCCGCTCGCCCCCAATCATCGGCCCGATAACAGTTGCCATAAGATGCCCAAATAGCAAAGGAAAGATCAGTAAGCCGAGTACTAGCTGGATTAAACTGGAGATCGTCATCCGCAGTGTATTGCGTTGATAGAGGGCGACCAGGCCAAGTGTAAGATGGGTCATCATCGAAGCTAGCAGAAGGGCAATGCCGGCTGTGGTTGCCCAGAAAAACAGGAACCACTCGCGTGAATTGTCCAGTGCGCTCAAAGATACGAGACCAAAGGAGAGGTTCATCAGATGACAGACCAGGAAGGAAAACAGGATGATGCCAGTAATCAGGCGCAGTTTTTTTGTCATAAACTAACTTACCAACTTATACCATTGAGGAATCTGATCGGCTTCTATGGGTCGGCTAATATAGTAGCCCTGAACATAGTCACATTTCATTTCACGCAATATATCGTAAACCTCGACAATTTCTACCCCTTCTGCGATTACCTTCAAATCGAGTGTATGCGCCAGTTCGATTGTCGCTTTAACGATCAAACGGTCTTCCTTGTTGGTTACCATGTCACGAATAAAAGACTGATCAATTTTCAGCTTTTCTACCGGTAGTTCCTTCAGGTAGGTCAGGGATGCCTGGCCAGTACCAAAATCATCGATCGATAGTGATAATCCCATGATGCCCAGGCGACTCAAAATATCGATCACTTCCTCGGGTTCCTGCATGATCTGACCTTCGGTTATCTCGATCACGAGCTGTTCAGGCTTGACGCCATATTGTTTCAGGTAGCTCTCGATACGCCCTGGTAAATGCTGATCGTGCAGGTCGATCATCGAAAGGTTGATCCCAATCGTGAGACGCTCGATCTGCAGTTCGCTGAGCAGTTGACAGGTGAAGGCAATAATCCAGTTGGTCAGGGGTTTTATCAGCTGGTTCTTCTCGGCGATTTCAATGGTACGCTCAATCGAAGTTTTATGACTGTCCGGTTCTTTCCAGCGCAGTAAAGCTTCGAGATATACCGTGTGATGATCCTCAAAATCAATCACAGGCTGGAAAACCAGTTTCAATTCATCATTTTCTATCGCCTTGCGCAGCGACTGGATCACGGTAAAACCCGAGTAATCCGCCTGATCGTCGTCTGATCGATAAAAAACGATTGGCCATTCGCTTTTTTCGGCTTCAATCAGTGCTGCACTGGCATTGCGATATAGCTGATCAGCATCGGCACCATGCTCCGGGTAAATAGCGATTCCCATGCCGATATTAGCGTCTAGCTCACGACCATAGATAAGGAACCGATCAGCCAATGTCTCAAAGATTTTTTCCGCCAGGCTAACTAACTGATCTCGATCCGGCACCTCCAGTAAAGCCGCAAATATGCTCTTATCGATACGAGAAACATTATCCGATTCACGCAAACTGCTAAGCAGGCTCTGAGTTAACTGTTTCAGCAACGCATCGGCCAGGTATTGCCCCTGACGATTTATGATCGTTTCTAGATTAGTGATATCTATCAATATCAGTGCGTATTTGCGCCCCGAACGTTTACCCTCGCTAATCGCCTGTATCAGGCGATCTTCAAAGATTACGCGATTATTCAGACCGGTCAGTGGATCGCGTTTGGTCATATTCTGTATCGCATGAAAATATTCATGCATTAGTTTTAGCCCCGGTGTTACCGGCCTGAATCTGCCTGCATTGTCACTATAATGGCCAGCCGCGGTATCGCGCATCTTATCTGCCAGGTTGAGCAATGGTCGAACCAGTAAGCGATTAAACTGCGTGTAAACCAGCAAAACAGCCAGCAAAAGTAAGCCGAGAACCGGAACTATCTGCTCAAGCCAGAGGTCAATATATCCCAGTGATTGCCTGGCAAGGTGTAACTGACCCAGCAGTTGGCCCTCTTCTTCAAAGTTAATTGTAAATGTATCGTAGTTATCGCGAGAATCTGAAACTTCGCTATATTCGATCAAATTTTGCGTTGCCCCAGATAACACCAATTTTTTTTCAGCGGCATTTGAAAACTCCTTCATGAAACTGAAGTAATCCATACTGATTACCAGGGCCGAATTGCGACTGGATTGTAAAACTGGGCCTACAATTTCCAGCAAGGCCTTGTCACCTACGCGGCAACTGGTAAAACGTGGTACCAGGAAATTCTTAAATTCCTGGCGACTGCTTTGATCCAGATTCAAACAACCAGCCTTGGGCGGCTGGTATCTGATTTTACCGTCAGGGTTAAATTCGATCAGTGACACCGACCTTACGTTGGGATTACGCTGATAGTAATCCCAGAGAAAAGCCTGCAGCCGCTGGTCCTGGTTGCGTGAACCTAACAAGGTGCTAATCAAATAGTATTGAGATTGCAACCACAGCCGTTGTTTCTGTTGCAGATGTGAGATCTGCGCCTGCCACAATTGCCTGTAGTCCGCAGATTGAATTCTGTTTTCCTTTTGAATAACCTGCTGTAAAGACCAGCTCCACACCAGCAATGCCACTAAAGCCATTCCCAGGATCAGACTGGCGCTAAAAAGTGGTAGCCTTATTTTCATAAATTGATACCGGCTCGGAGGCCGGCATGACG
>JAPUFZ010000137.1 GCA_027293245.1 Gammaproteobacteria bacterium | reverse complement strand
TAAACGCAGCCGGTGGGTTTTGGTAGGCCGGCGTATTTACAGGCTTGCTTGGCAGGCCCGGAAGGGAATAACTCGTATAGATATTTGCTATTGCCCTTGTCTTTTCCCAGGCGTTTGCCAATCGCCTTGGTGAGCACCCGGACGGCTGGCGCGATCTGGTATTCATCGTAATAATCGCGTAAGAAATTAATCACTTCCCAATGCCCGGTAAGCAGGATCGTGCCGTCTTTCACGGCCATCGCTTCGGCGACTTCGACCGACCAGTCGCCTATATTTTTCAGGTAACCATTCTCGTCGACATCGAATTCGGTACCATTTACATCTAAAGGCATAGTACTCAAATAACTACCAACTGTAGATTCATGAATTGATCAGAGCTTCCTTAATTTACATGATAGTACTTCTCGGTCAAAGTTGATGCTTATTTATCCAAATTTCCAGTCTATATTCGCAATCCTCAGACAGGAAATTGGTTATAATCGCAACTGCCCCCTTCGGAGTGATACCCATGTCAGACGAATTACGCGAGAAAGCCCTCAAATACCATCAGAATCCTTATCCGGGCAAGCTTCGTATCCAGGCGACCACGCCGATGGTATCGCAACAGGATTTGGCGCTGGCCTATTCCCCCGGGGTTGCTTATCCCTGCGAGGCGATTGCTGAAGATCCTCTCAACGCGCGTCTGTATACCGCTAAGGCCAACCTGATCGGCGTCGTGACCAATGGCACGGCCGTGCTCGGCCTCGGTAATATTGGTAGCCTGGCATCGAAACCGGTGATGGAGGGTAAGGCGGTGCTGTTTAAACGATTTGCCGGGATCGATGTATTCGATATCGAGATCAACGAAAACGACCCGAAATTGCTGGCCGAGACCATCGAGCGCCTGGAACCCACCTTTGGCGGTATCAATCTCGAAGACATCAAGGCGCCCGATTGTTTTTATGTCGAAGAATACCTGCGTGAACGCCTGTCCATCCCGGTTTTCCACGATGATCAACACGGCACCGCGATCGTGGTTGCGGCGGCGATGATCAGTGCGCTGTCGGTTGCCGGCAAGGATATCAAGCAGATCAAACTGGTCGCCTCGGGTGCGGGCGCGGCCGCTATCTCATGCCTGAAGCTGCTGGTTTCGATGGGGCTGAAAAAGAGCAATATCATCGTCGTCGACTCGAAAGGCGTTGTCTACAAGGGACGTGCCGAGTCGATGGATAAATACAAAAAGGCGTTTGCGCGCGATACCGATAAACGCACCCTGGGCGAATCGATCGTCGATGCCGACGTTTTCCTCGGGCTCTCGGCCGGCAATCTGCTCAAACCTGAAATGGTCGAATCGATGAGCGACAAGCCGATCGTGTTTGCGCTCGCCAACCCGACCCCGGAAATCGACCCGAACCTGGCAAAACAGGCCAGGCCCGATGCGATCGTCGCCACCGGACGCTCGGATTTTCCCAACCAGGTGAATAACGTGTTGTGTTTTCCGTTTTTGTTTCGCGGCGCACTCGATGTGGGTGCCACAGAAATCAACGAGGCGATGAAAATCGCCTGCGTCGAAGCCATCTCCAAACTCGCACGCGCAGGCACCAGTGATGTCGTCGCAAATACCTATCGAGGCGAATCCCTTACCTTTGGACCCGAATACCTGATTCCCAAACCATTCGATCAGCGTCTGATTCTTGTGATCGCGCCGGCCGTTGCCAGGGCGGCAATGGATTCCGGTGTCGCGCAACAACCGATCGAGGACTGGGAAGCTTACCGACAGCAATTAAACTCGTTTGTTTTCCGATCGGGTTTATTCATGAAACCGGTGTTCGACAAGGCCCGTGAAAATATTCGCCGGGTGGTATTTGCCGAGGGCGAAAATATCACCGTATTGCAGGCGGTAGATAGTATCGTGCAGGAAAACCTGTGCCAGCCCGTGATACTGGGTCGGGCAGAGGTAGTGAACCGGTTGATCGAAGAAAATGGACTAGCAATCAGGCCGGGTACGGATTTCGAACTACTGGACTATGACGACAACGAGTCCTGGTGGACCCTGTATCATTCCTTGACCGAACGTAGCGGTAAATCAGTCTCGGATGCGCGCGAACTAGTCCGCATCAGTACCACCATACAGGCCGCATTAATGGTTAAACTGGGTCTCGCCGATACCATGATCTGCGGCACGATTGGCCGCTTTAAACGGCATTTACTGGGCATACTCAGCGTGACCCAACAGGGTGATGGCGTCGATAAGATTTCAGCATTGAGCGCGCTCATCCTGAGCGACAAATCCATTTTCATCTGCGATACCCATGTCACCCACAGTCCCTCGGCCGAGGCGATAGCGAAGATGACCATCAGTGCTGCCGGCGAAGTGCGACGATTCGGCCTGGAACCGAGAGTCGCGCTGTTGTCGCACTCCAATTTTGGCAGTCGCGATTCAGAATCATCGTTAAAAATGCGCCAGGCGCTTGATTTGATTCAACAGCTGGAGCCAACGCTGATGGTGGAAGGCGAAATGCAGGCCGATTCGGCCATGGTCCCACGAATCCGCAACACATTATTCCCCAACTCGAACCTGGAAGGCGTTGCCAACCTGTTGATCATGCCGGGTCTCGATGCCGCGAATATCACCTTCAATATGCTCAAGGCTACCGGCGGCGGTGTATCGATCGGCCCGATTCTGCAGGGCTGTCATATCGATGCGCACATAGTCACACCGATTACCACCTCCAGGGGCCTGATCAATATGACCGCCATCGCCGCGGCCCGCTGTGAAGAAAAAAGTTAAAACCATGAAGACAGTGATTCAGACAACCCGATAGGTAACAGCTTGCAATTCGTCATCATACTTCTCGGCGCTCTGGCCCTGTTCTTATATCTCACGCTGGGCGTGGCAAAAGACCCGGACAAGCGTAACTTTTTCTACCTCTACCTGGTAGTAGATATCTGGCTAACCATCGTATTCGTCTACCTGCTATACAGCGCATTTACTGATTGAGTAACCACTCCTGTGCCTCAGATACCTGCAGTAAAAGGACTGGCTCTCGCAAAGGCGCGACATGCAGGGAAGCATTAATGCCGTGGGGGCATGGATGCACAGGAACGGCAAAGCACGCAAAGGATTATTAGGGTAATTTAGTGGAACCAGTCATTGGAGGATGAAAACGAACGGCAGTATTGAC
>JAPUFZ010000136.1 GCA_027293245.1 Gammaproteobacteria bacterium | reverse complement strand
TGGTTAATTTCATCATCGGTAAATCCGAGACGGTGGTGCCTGAATTCACTGCGCAGGTATTCCTCTGTGTGCGCTGCAAAATCGACCAGGATTAACCTCCCGTCCGTGCGTAACACGCGCCCCGCCTCCCGAATAACCTCGGTCGGATCATCGCTGTAATGCAAAACCATATGCAAGATGGCGAGGTCTATACTCGCATCATCCAGTGGCAGTTGGTACATATCTCCCTTGCGCACGTGGATATTTGCCATGCCTGCCAGTTCGATATTGCTTCGCGCAATTGCCAGCATGCCACTACTTAAATCAACCCCCACCCCACGCGTCACCCTATCAGCCAGAATTCGAAGCATACGCCCGGTACCAGTACCTATATCCAGTAACTCGCCGACAGGTTCGGGTCCCACCATTTCTAGCAGGGCTTCTTCGAGTTGCTGTTCAGGCACATGCATCGCACGGATCGTATCCCAGCTTTTAGCCACCTGCTGGAAATAATCCTGTGCTCTTTTTGTGCGCGTGTCGCGTACCTGCTGCAGGCGTGACAGGTCTCGGTTCAGACTCGTGTCGGATTCCGGTATTAACCCTACCAGCGCATGTGCCAGTTTCGAATCCTCGACCCGGTCCGAGACCCGGAAATAGACCTGGGCTCCGTCCGGCAGTCGTTCGAGCAGCCCCGCTTCCACCATCAACTTCAAATGCCGGGATACCCTGGGCTGGCTTTGCCCGAGAATCTGCGTCAGCTCCGAGACACTCAGTTCTCCACGGGCACAGAGCGCGAGGATACGCAGGCGGGTGTGCTCTCCTGCCGCTCGCAGTCCTACCAGTAGTGTGTCAAGGGTATGCATTAAAACTATTTACTATGGCATAAAGATATGTTTATATATGCATTTACTAATACTGTCAACCGATATATTTATGACCAAACCGCAGAACAAGCCAGATTTACAGCATCTTTCAACCGCATTGAAACAGCGCATCCTGGTTCTCGACGGCGCGATGGGCACCATGATCCAGGCGCATGGTCTTGACGAGGCCGGTTATCGCGGGCAACGCTTCGCCGACTGGCGCGTCGATCTACGCGGCAATAATGACCTGCTATCACTGACCAGGCCCGACATAATTAGCGACATTCACAAAGCCTACCTGGAAGCTGGCGCCGATATCATCGAAACCAATACCTTCAACTCAACGCGCATCGCAATGGCCGATTATGCGATGGAGCCACTGGTGCCGGAATTATGTGAAAGCTCGGCCCGGCTCGCCAGGTTAGCCGCTGACTACTACAGCCAGTTAACCCCGGAGCAACCCCGATTCGTTGCCGGGGTACTGGGTCCGACCAACCGTACCGCAAGCCTATCACCTGATGTTGAAGATCCGGGTTTTCGTAATGTCAATTTTGACCAGCTGGTCGTGGCCTATTGCGAGTCAACCCGAGCCTTAATTGCAGGTGGGGTGGATTTGCTGATGATAGAAACGATATTCGATACCCTCAACGCCAAGGCAGCGATCTTTGCGGTCGAACAGGTATTCGATGAACTCGGCAAACGATTGCCAATTATGATTTCTGGCACCATCACCGACGCCTCCGGTCGCACCTTATCGGGACAGACCACCGAGGCTTTCTGGCATTCGATCCGACATGCCCGGCCCCTAGCCGTCGGCCTGAACTGTGCCCTCGGTCCGAAAGAATTGCGTCAGTATATCGAGGAACTGTCGGGAATCGCCGATACCTGTATATCCGCCCATCCCAACGCCGGTTTACCAAACGCCTTTGGGGGATACGATGAGTCGGCGACCAGTATGGCGACCCAGGCACGGGAATGGGCGAGCAGTGGCTTGCTCAATATAGTCGGTGGTTGCTGTGGCACAACTCCAGACCATATCCGCGCGATACGCGACGCGGTCGATGGCATAACCCCACGCTTGATTCCAGATATTGCACCGGCTTGCCGTTTGTCGGGGCTTGAACCCTGTACGATTGATGCGGATTCACTATTCGTCAATATCGGTGAGCGGACCAACGTTACCGGATCGGCAATATTCAAAAATCTGATCGTCGAGGAGAAATACGAAGAAGCGCTCGGCGTTGCCCGCCAGCAGGTTGAAAACGGCGCTCAAATCATCGATATCAACATGGACGAGGGGTTGCTCGATTCGGTCGCGGTGATGCACCGATTTCTCAACCTGATAGCCGCCGAGCCGGATATTTCCAGGGTCCCGGTAATGATTGATTCTTCGCGCTGGGAAGTGATCGAAACTGGGCTCAAATGCGTGCAGGGCAGGTCCGTGGTCAATTCAATCAGCCTCAAGGCCGGTGAAGACGAGTTTATCGCACAGGCGCGATTATGCCTGCGCTACGGTGCCGCTGTCGTCGTTATGGCATTTGACGAACAGGGGCAGGGCGACAACGTGCAACGCAAGGTCGAAATTTGCACCCGTGCCTATAACATCCTGGTTGAACGCGTGGGCTTTGCACCGCAGGACATCATCTTTGATCCGAATATCTTTGCCATAGCAACTGGCATGGAAGAGCACAACGATTATGCCGTCGCATTTATCGAGGCTTCACGACAGATCAGGCAGAAACTACCTGGCGCAATGGTATCGGGTGGCCTGTCGAATGTTTCTTTTGCGTTTCGCGGCAACCATCCGGTACGTGAAGCGATTCATGCGGTATTCCTCTATCACGCGATCCAGGCCGGTATGAACATGGGCATAGTCAACGCCGGTCAACTGGCGATTTATGCCGATATTCCCGAAAAACTACGCGATGCGGTCGAAGACGTGGTGCTAAACCGTAATCCAGACGCCACCGAAACCCTACTCGCAATTGCAGAAGATTATCGCGACCGTGACAAACCCGCACCACGGGAACAGGAAGACTGGCGCGATTGGCCAGTGGAACAGCGATTGCAACACGCGCTGGTAAAGGGCATTGCCGACCATATTGTTGACGATACGGCTGAGGCGCTGAAAAAGGTCAGCTCACCGCTGGATTTAATCGAGGGACCGCTGATGGATGGCATGAACGTTGTAGGCGATCTGTTCGGCTCGGGGCAGATGTTCCTGCCCCAGGTGATCAAATCAGCACGCGTGATGAAAAAAGCCGTCGCCTGGCTGGAGCCGCTGATGGATGCGCAAAAATCTGCGACCAGGAAAAGCCGGGGCAAGATCATACTCGCCACCGCGAAAGGCGATGTGCACGATATCGGCAAGAATATCGTGGGCGTGGTATTGCAATGCAATGGTTATGAGGTCATCGACCTCGGTGTAATGGTAGCTGCAGAAACCATTTTCCAGGCCGCCCGTGACCACCGGGCCGATATTATCGGCGTATCGGGATTAATCACACCATCGCTCGAGGAAATGGCGCATGTCGCCAAAGAAATGGCGCGCCAGAAATTCACTATCCCGCTGTTGATTGGTGGCGCAACGACATCGAAGATGCATACCGCGGTCAAGATCGATCCCTACTACGACCAGCCGGTTGTATACGTGCCGGACGCATCGCGCAGTGTCGCTGTCGTTAGCCAGTTATTGAGCCAGACCAGGCGCACAGCTTTTTTGCGAACACTCGAACAGGAATACGGTCATTGCCGGGAACGCTTTGCAGC
>JAPUFZ010000135.1 GCA_027293245.1 Gammaproteobacteria bacterium | reverse complement strand
GATCCGATTGCCCTGACCAGGAGAATCAATTAACCAGGGTGAATGACGCTCACCTACAAGATAGAGGGGATATTTCTGGCTCGTTATATAATCACCGGCGATTCTCGCGCCCTGGTTGGTTTTGAAATTAGGATAGCCCTGTTTCATCGTTCCGAATATAAATACAATGTGCAAATCTGGGCCTCCGGCGTCGGGCAGGGGCAGCGTGTTGTTATTTTTCACTTTTCAGACCTATTCATCAGAGGCAGTCGTTAAGAGCGATTAGCTGTTGTCCTGCCCGATAGCCGACAGTGATCTCGGACGAGGGCATCACCTGGACAGGGCCCGTGACCGGTTGGCGCAGCTCGCATCGGCCCATCTCCATTAGACTATCGCCCGTAAATGCGATAATCCTGAGGTAACGACGCGTGGTATCTGGTACCAGTAGGTGCATCCGGCCGGCAATCAATACGGGGCTGGAGAGTCTAAGCTCGGGTGAGCCGTAAACGTGATTCGAAAAGCCGGCGAGCGCTGCAATCTCTACCAGGTCGCTACCTGCTCGACGGTATATCTTCAGCGTACCGCCGATATGCGGAGTGATGACCGCGGCAATCTCTGCGCGTCCATCGCCGTCGAGATCGGTAACAGCAACAGGATTCAGCCACCGCATCGGTGTACCGATCGGCCGGGACTGCGCACTTATCCTCAATCGGCCGTCATTAATTTTAATCAGTACTAGGCGCGAGCCACTTTCGCTACTGCTGACAATGCTCAGAATTTCTTCGGGCTCCCCTGGCATTAGTCTTACCAACCGGGGTTCGAAATCTTCGAATACTTCGACTTCGGGAAGCCGTAGCTCCAGGCTCTGCCCGGTGTCCGTGGTAACCACCAGGCGCGAGTATTCGTGGGGCTGGCCGAGCGCGAAGTGCCCGTAGCGATGAACCGGATTGCGGTACTGGGCCTGCGTGATAGTTTCGGCGCCTACATCTGGCGCAATGAGCGCGAATAGAGCAGTGAATGCAAGTAGCCCGCGGCACAGTTCGATCGATATCAGGTCAAACGGCGGTCCGTGTCGATGGCCTTTGTTAATTCGACCTACCTCCAAATGGTACATTTATTATTCGTCACTGACCCCATTTATCTTTTGTCCTATAGTTGAGTACAACTATTCGCGCATGCGCGTGGCCTTAGGATCATACAGGGCGGTGAGGCTCGGCTGGGCCGGTACCCGTTCACCACCAACATCAATTTCGATCTCGCCGGAATCGAGATAATCTTTCGTCACCGCTTCTTCGACTTCGATATAACCGAGACCGACCGAGCCACCGAGCGTGTGGCCGTAATTACCCGAGGTCAGATGGCCGACAATGATACCGTCGCGCAGGATGGGTTCATGCGAATAGAGCATCGCCTCCGGGTCCTGTAACAGGAACTGGACCAGTCGCTTGTTCATGAACGACTGCGATTCCTTTTGTTTGAGTATTGCGTCACGGCCTATGAAAGCAATGTCCTTGTCGAGATCACAGACAAAACCCATGCCGCATTCCAGCGGCGTATCGACTTCGGCGACATCGTGTCCATAGTGGACAAACTTTTTCTCTATTCGACAGGTATCGAGCGTGTGCATACCGGCCATTTTGAGACCGTGCGCCGCACCTTTCTGCCACAGGTAATCGAACCCGTGCCGGGCCTGATCAACCGGTACATAAAGCTCCCAGCCAAGTTCGCCGACATAGGATACCCTGGCTGCATAGGCGCGTACCGACCCCAGTTCGACCGGCTGGAACGATCCGAATGGAAAACTTTCGGTACTCATATCATGCTCCAGGGTTTCAGCCAGTAAAGCCCGACTCGTGGGTCCCATCACGCCCATGACCGCCCAGGCATTGGTAATGTCACTAACACAACAAAACTCGTCTTCTTTAATATGCCGGTTGAGCCAGTCAATATCTTTAATGGTTTGCGATGCACCGCTGACGACCCAGTACTGATCCTCTCGAATTCGGGTAACGGTAAGATCGGCCTCGATACCACCGCGTTCATTGAGCCAGTGGGTGTAGATCATTTTGCCAATCTCTACGTCCACGTTTGCACTGCTAATACGTTGCAATACCTTGCAACTGTCACGCCCCTGCACCAGGTATTTGGAGAATGAACTCTGATCAAACAGTACGACATTCTCACGCGCGGCTTTATGCTCTGCAGCGTTGTATTCGAACCAGTTTTGTTTACCAAAACTATATTCGTATTTTGGCTCAACGCCTTCCGGCGCAAACCAGTTGGGTCTTTCCCATCCGGCCGCTTCACCAAAACAGGCATTGTGCGCCGCCAGTTTCTCGTGCAATGGCGAGTGGCGAATATCGCGTGATGTCGTCATCTGTCGGAACGGGTAGTGGTTTTCGTATAACAGGCCGAGCGTCTCGGTGACTCGATTTTCTATATAGCGCTGGGTCGACTGAAACGGAAACATTCGACGAATATCGTTGCCCCACAGGTCCATTGGCGCATGCCCCAGCTCCATCCACTCGGCCAGTGCGCGTCCGAGTCCGCCCGAGGTCTGGATACCGACCGAGTTCAGCCCACAGGCAACATAAAAGTTTTTAAGCTCGGGCGACTCACCCATGTGAAACTGATCATCGGGAGTAAAACTTTCCGGCCCACAGAAAAACTTGCGCCAGCCAATTTCTTGCAGAAACGGCAACCGGTACATTGCATCTTCGAGTACCGGCATGAACTGTTCGTCCCTATGGCCCTCGAGTTCCTCGAAAGCAAAATCATCCGGCACACCATTTTGGCCCCAGGGTATCGCATTCGGTTCAAATGCACCGACCATGATGCTGCCCGCATCTTCGCGATAGTAAGCGCATTTATCATGGTCTCTCAGTACCGGTAAATCGGAGGGAATATCATCCTGTTTCTCGGTAATCGCATAATAGTGTTCACAGGCATGCAGGGGCACGTTAACCCCCGCCATTTTACCGACCTCGCGTCCCCATAGGCCGGCACAGTTGACAACAAAATCGGCCTGAATCTCTCCCTGGTCGGTGATCACGCCGGTTACCCGGCCATTGGCCTGGTTGATTGCCGTCACTTTGATACCTTCCAGGCAATTCACACCCCGTTGACGGGCGCCCTTGACGAAAGCCGAGGTTACGTCAACCGGGCTCGCGGTGCCATCCTTCGCGACCCAGCTGCCGCCGAGTAAATCGCCGGTTTCGATGAACGGATACAAAGCCTTAATTTCGGCGGGCGTGATCATATCCACCTGGGTTACACCAAAGGCATTGTTCATCGAGGCAATACGTTTGAGTTCCTCGAAACGGGCAACGCTATGGGCGATGGTAATCGATCCGACCTGCTTGAATCCAGTCGACTGACCTGTCTCCTGTTCCAGTTCGGTCAATACCGCCATGGAGTATTCGCACAGCCTGGCATGTGAGTCATTGGCGCGCATGGTGCCAACCAGGCCCGCGGCATGCCAGGTGGTGCCACAGCTGAACTGCTTGCGTTCGAGTAATACCACATCGGTCCATCCCTGTTTCGCCAGATGGTAGGCAACACTCGAGCCGATCACTCCGCCGCCAATTATTACAGCACTCGCGCGCTCGGGAATTTGAACCGACATTGTTGCTTGCCTCCAGGGTTTTAAACCATCAATACCGTCACGGATAATAAATGCTTAGTCAAATTTTCGATACCCCATTTACCGATAATTTAAAGAGTCCCGATAAATTTGATGATAATCTCGCAAAGCCGCGATGTGCAAGGATGTACAAGTGCCGTGGGGGCATGGATGCCCGGGAACGGCCAAAGCACGCCAAGGGAAAGCATGTAATGTATACTTTCCATTAAAATAAACAGGCAAGAAACATAGTGGTCGCTAAGTCAGGATAACGAATTGAATCCATCTATGCATTTTACCTCATCAATTTTCCTTTGCGTGCTTTGGCCGTTCCAGGGCATCCATGCCCCCACGGCACTAGTACATCCATGCAAGTGGCGTCTTTGCGAGGGACAAAGGGAATAAATGTCCTTAGTCGATCCGTTCGATACCAAACCGCTGTAG
>JAPUFZ010000134.1 GCA_027293245.1 Gammaproteobacteria bacterium | reverse complement strand
GGGCGTAGCCTGATGTTTGTGCGCACGGTCGGCAGTCATATGTACACCGATGCGGTTACCTGTGGTGGTGAAGAAATTCCAGAAACCTTTCTCGATACCATGGTCATCGCGCTGGGCGCCAAGCACGATTTACTCGGTAACGGTAAATATCGGAATAGCCGTACCGGCAGCGTTTATATCGTCAAACCAAAAATGCATGGGCCCGAAGAAGTGGCCGCTACCGTGAGCCTGTTTGAGATGGTAGAAACGGCCCTGGGGCTGGAGAAAAATACCCTCAAAATCGGCATCATGGACGAGGAGCGTCGTACCACCGTGAATCTCAAGGAATGCATTCGTGCCGCGAGTGAACGCATAGTGTTCATTAATACCGGCTTTCTCGACCGTACCGGCGACGAAATTCATACCAGTATGGAAGCCGATGCGATGATTCCCAAGAGTGAAATGAAGAATTCAAAATGGTTGCTCGCCTACGAAGACTGGAATGTGGATATAGGCCTCGAAGTGGGCTTACCCGGGCATGGTCAAATCGGCAAGGGCATGTGGGCGGCGCCCGATAATATGGCAGCGATGATGGTGCAGAAAATTGCCCATCCAAGAGCCGGCGCTAATACTGCCTGGGTACCCTCGCCGATCGCTGCGAGTTTGCACAGCCTGCACTACCATCAGGTCGATGTGTGCGCCCGGCAACTCCAGTTACGCACCTGCCCGAGGGCAAAGCTTGACGATATCCTCAGCATTCCGGTACTCGATGGCCGCAAGATTAATGAAAGCGATTTAATCAGGGAGCTGGAAAACAACGCGCAGGGTATCCTCGGTTATGTGGTGCGCTGGATCGACCAGGGCGTCGGTTGCTCCAAGGTGCCGGATATCACCGACGTCGAGTTGATGGAAGATCGTGCGACCCTGCGGATTTCCAGTCAGCATATCGCCAACTGGTTGTACCATGGCATCGCCAATGAAGAACAGGTACGCAAGGTGTTCGAAAAAATGGCCGAGATTGTTGACCGGCAAAATGCCCACGACTCCCTGTACAGAGATATGGCTCCCAATTTCGAAGCGAGTATTGCATTTCAGGCCGCGCTCGATCTGGTGTTCAAGGGACGTGAAGTTGCCAATGGTTATACCGAAGCGGTGTTGCATCCGCGTCGCCGAGAGGCGAAGGCGCTAATGCATCGATAAAACCGGACGTCAACCCCGGGGGCGTATCAGAATTTTAACGCCCCACGCGCGCGTAGCTCGAGCGAGCGAAGGCTGCCGAGGATGAAGCGATTAACCGGGGTATCCACCTCGACTTCGTCGGCGAGTCGTACCACGGCGCCATTTTGCGCATCGAGTTCGGAAGGCAGGCCATCGACGATGTCGCGCTGCATCGAGGTAGTAGAATTGGGTGGAAAGCTTTCCAACGTATTCATGGTCTTTTGGACACTGTCTTGCGGCATTTCAATATCGCGCGCCAGTGCCAGGGTATAAATTTCCTGCATCGCATCGAGCAGCATCTGACGGGTTTCAGCCTGCTGCAATAACACCCCGATCGGCGCACGAGTGACTGCACCAACGCCGCTCCAGGGACTGATCAGCAGAAACTTTTGCCACAGCGCAACATTCACGTCATCGGGGATACTGGACTTGACTCCATTGCAACGATTGAAGGCTTCAGACAATGTATTGATGCGCGGATCGGCATGGTTGTCGAGGTGAGCAAATCGGATCAAAGGGTTGGCTCCGATATGCTTGATGTGACCTGGCCCGTTCTGGAAAGTAATAATCGTACAGAGACCGCCGACTACTGCATCGGCACCGAGGACCTCGATCAGCTGGCCCGGCGCTTCGACACCGTTTTGCAGTGAAATAACCAGCGTCTCCGGTCCTATCATCGGCCGCATCGCCTTGCCTGCCGCCTGCACCTGCCAGGCTTTCACCGAGCAGATCACATAGTCGACCTGGCCTGCCTGCTTCGGATTATCAGTCGCACTCACCTTGCGCAGGGTAAAATCACCGGCAATGCTATCGACCTGTAAACCGGTCCTGGTCATCGCCTCGAGGTGGGCGCCACGAGCGATAAAAATAACGTCTTCTCCCTGCTCCGCCAGGCGGCCGCCAAAATAACCGCCGACACCGCCGCTGCCGAATATCGCTATACGCATGATTTCCTCGAATCACTGTTGCCAATAACCTTATTATGGCCGAAATAGCGTCGCTTTTCCGATAGATTTCCGCTGAGCCTGATTGCCTTCATGTTATATGCGGGCTAACCATATCAGGTATTAACCAAAACCTGATTTGTGCGCCGTTATTTAAAGACAGCAATTGCTTAATGACAGCAGGCTTGCGCTTGTCGAACATGAAGCTAATCGTGTCGAACCTGGCATAGTCTGGGTCCAAAGCGCCGCTTATACTCACCCTGAATTTTTACCTGATTCGATGGCTGGAACTGTTCAACCCAGCATCAGAGAGTCTAATATGAATGAAGAGGCGTTTTAAAATGTATCCAGCACTGGAAATTCCCCATACCCTGGCCGCCGGACCCGGCCCTGGCAATACCGATGCGCGCGTACTGGCAGCCCTTGCCAATGCCGGCGTCGCCGATCACATGCAAACAGATGTCACACGCGGCATGAAAGAAGCCAAGTTCATGTTACGCGAAGTGTTTGGTACCAAAAACGTACATACTTTCGCGGTCGGCGGCACCGGCTTCAGCGGGCTCGATTGCGCTTTCGCCCCAATTTTGCCGGGTGACACCGTAGTTGTTTTCGCCAATGGCACCTTTAGCGGTATCGACGATCTGACGATTCGGATGAAAGCCTCGACCGT
>JAPUFZ010000133.1 GCA_027293245.1 Gammaproteobacteria bacterium | reverse complement strand
CGTATCCCATCCTGAAATCGAACGGTGTTCCCACAATCAGGATAACATCGGCGTTTTTGAATGCATCGCTTCGGGTCCGATCAAAAAGATTCGGGTCTCCTTGCGGCAGCATGCCCCGGCTGGCGCCATTCATATAGGCCGGGATATCCAGTGCGCGCAGGAAGCTAATCGCCTCATTGTGCCCCCGCGAAGCCCACACCTGTTGACCCAGCAGTATTGCCGGGCGCTTTGCTTTTACCAGTATATCGGCCAGTTTTTCGATATCCGCCGGGTCACCAATCGATTTAACCGAGGCACGGTAGGAACCAGGCTCGGGAATAACGGCTGATTCGATCGGAATTTCCCGGTCCAGAACATCCCTTGGAATCTCAAGATACGACGGGCCGTAAGCACCATTGAAGCACTCGCGCGCGGCCATCGATATCATATCGGCCACCCGTTCAGTCGAAAATACACCCGAGGCGAATTTGGTAATCGGATTCATGATATCGACATGCGGCAGGTCCTGCAGGGAACCCATCTTGTGCTGGGTTAGCGAACTCTGTCCGCCAATATGCAGAATGGGACTCTCGGAGCGAAACGCGGTGGCAATACCGGTAATCGCATTGGTGCATCCGGGACCAGCGGTCGTCACCACACAACCGAGCTTGCCGGTTTGACGGGCGTAACCATCAGCGGCGTGTGCGGCGGTTTGTTCGTGACGCACGTCGACAATTTTTATGCCTTCATCGAGACAGCCATCGTAAATATCAATAATATGCCCGCCGCAGAGAGTAAAAATAGTATCTACACCTTCGGCCTTTAATGCCCTGGCTACCAGATGTCCGCCAGATATGACTGAGCCGTCCCTGGTCTTTTTCTGCAATGTATCGCTCGCAGTATCCGCTACGGGTTTGTTTTCAGCGACAGTTGACATGATTCACCTCGTATATTCTTACAGCCCGGTTTTTATCCGTGATGGCCCTGCAGTGGCTGACTGCCGCGAAAGCCTGGTCATTGGCGGCGTTCCCCCGCCAGGGTTAATCTAGATAATCGACAAATTTTTCGACATGCCTCGCCAGCTCCAGTGCGTGGTCTCTTACCAGCTGTTCCACGTGATACGGATCGCGGTCCTCGATGGCCTCGATTATCCGTATATGGTCTATCACCGAACGCGATAGCCGATCTCGTTCCTTAATGGTCGTGGTTCGGATGGCGCGCATGTGAAAAAACAACTGGTCCGACATCTGGGTAATCAGCGGCGACTTTCCCAACCTGATAATGGTTTGATGAAACTCTATATTTTTTTCAGAATATTCATCGATATGTGCGCGTGCTTCCTCGCTATCATCAAAAGTTGCAAATTTCCTTCGCAAGCTTGCTATTTCGGCATCGCTCGAGCGCGTAGTCGCGAGTCTTGCCGCCATGCTCTCTAATGCAGCCCAGACATCGATCATATCCAGGACTTCTTCCTTGGTTTTACGAACTACGAAGGCGCCTCGACGAGCAATATTATGCACCAGGCCTTCTTGCTCAAGACGCGATATCGCTTCCCGGACCGGTGTCCGGCTGACCCCGAGCTGCTCACCGAGTGCGCGTTCATCCAGGCGCGGCAAGTCCTTACCAGAGTAAATATCCATATGACCAATAATTTCCTTCAACGCCTCATACACCTGTGTTTTGAGTGCTTTTGCCGGTTCCAATGGCGGGATATTGAGTGCCCTCATGTCAGCTCCTGCCACTATGCGGCCTGTCGGTTACGTAGCTTTACATAAACCATCTTAAACAACGGCAAAAATAATAGTAAAATCGCGACAACAGAAATCGGACCAGCGTAGGTACGATTAAAGAAAATAGCGAAGGACCCATCGCTAATAATTAACGACTGGCGTAACGCCGGTTCCGCTAGTGGCCCAAGTACGATAGCCAATACCGCAGGCGCAAGCGGGTAATCCAGCTTGCGCATAAAATAGGCGGCGATACCGAATATAACCATCAGCCAGACATCATGCATACTTTGCGTCGGCGCATAGCCACCAATCAAACATAAGATAAATATGATTGGCGCTAGAATGGTAAACGGGGTTTTCAGAATCTTTATAAATACCGGTATAAAAGCCACGTTAATCAAAACCGCGAATATGTTGGCCGCGTACAATGAGGCAATCAGGCCCCAGACGAAATCACTGTGATCAACAAACAATCTTGGGCCTGGCTCCAGTCCCCAAATGACCATTCCACCGAGTAATATAGCCGTGGTGGGCGAACCCGGAATGCCCAGCGTCAACATCGGCAGCATCGAGCCGGTGCTGGCCGCGTTATTGGCGGCTTCGGGAGCACAAACACCTTCCACCGCTCCATGGCCGAATTTTTCGGGCTCCTTGGATATTTGCTTTGCTATACCATAGGCCATTAGTGAACCTGGCGTAGCACCTGCCGCTGGCAGTATGCCGACAAAGTAGCCCAAAAAAGATCCCATGACTATGGATTTCCATTTCGAGGCTAATTCGCGCAAATTTGATAAGGTTCGCTTTACAGTGACATTCGCATCGGAAAGCATACTCTTGCCACCACCCAGGCTATGCTCTTCAACCGTCCAGATCATTTCGCCGATGCCATAAACACCAATCGCCAATATCAGGAAATTTACCCCATGCAAGAACCCGGTAATATCCCACAATACCAGGCGAGGCTCGCCCGAAATTATATCGAAACCGACAGCACTCAGGACCAGCCCGATTGAGATTGAGAAAATAGTCTTAAAAAGATCGTCTCCTCCCAAACCTACGAAAGTGGCAAATGCCAGCATCATTAGCGCAAACTCTTCGGGTGCACCAAAAACAAGGGCAACATGTGCGAGTGGGGGTGCAAAAAAGGTAAACAGAACAACAGAAATGGTACCGCCGACAAAAGAAGCCACTGCAGCAGCTGTCAGGGCTTTGTCCGCCATACCCTGCTTCGCCAGTGGTCGGCCATCAAATGTTGTCGCAACTGCAGTCGATGCACCGGGTATGCCGAGCATAATAGATGAGATAGCGCCGCCATACATCGCGCCATAATATATCGCGGCAAGGAATATAATGGCCCCGGTGGGCGGAACCAGGAAAGTTAGTGGTAAGAGAATGGCTACGCCATTGACCGAGCCCAGGCCCGGCATCGCACCAATAAATAACCCCAGCGCACAGCCGCCAATGATTAACATCAAATTTTGTGGCTCAAATACTATCAGGAAACCATTACCGAGCAGTCCTATAGTTTCTAACATATTATTATCTCTTTATTAAAACTACGAGAGGGCACCGGTTAAAAAAACATCTTGTATAACGGCAGGAACAAGGGTTCGGTGATCCCTTTGGGAAGAATAATTTTTAGTGTTATTTCGAAAAAGAAAAATATGGTTACCGGTATAAGAACAGCCAGCAGTGCCGTCAATCGCCACGAGTGTTTACCGAGAAATCTTAGATAGAAAATGAGGAACAGGGGTAAAGCCCCATAGATACCGATAAATGAAAATAAGCCGACAGTAATAACCAATGCCACCGTGACGGAGGTGACATCCATCAATACATGCGATTCTATGTAAATCTTGTCAGATGATGCAATCCGACCCTTCCTACGAAACCAGTTGTAGAGGATACCCAGGCAGGAAATCAACATGACGGCGGATAGCCAGAATGGCCAGGCGCCACCCCCGGGGCCTTCATTTTCTATCCAGCCGATCTCGAGCTCGGTACTTTTGTACATCAGGTAGATGGAGAAGGCTCCCATCGTTATTGCCATCAACAATTCAGCCGTGCGAACCGTCATGATTTAGAACCTCCTGTCTACACTTATTTTTTATATGCCAGGGAGCCTCTGGTCAATTCACCAATCAGAGGCTCCCTGAATTTCACCTTCCGTTAAAGAGCACCCATATTCTTGAGCATGGTTTCATGTATATCACGCTCCTTTTTCCAGTAGCTCATCAACGCATCGCCAGTCAGCAAATCGCCCTGCAGACTTTTCTTGGTGCGATATCCCTGCCACTTATCGGAGTTAAATACCTTAGTGAAAAGCTCCGTATAATATTGCGCGGCTTCATTGCTCATACCAGGCGCGCCAACGACCGTACGTTGCATGAAATAGACAAAGTCCTTACCGAGTTCCTTGAAGGTAGGCGCATCCGGGAAAAGCGGTAAACGCTCTGGCGTAAAGGCTGCCAGCGCTTTAGTATTACCCGCTTCGTAAAATCCCAACTGCTCCGAGGGGTTGTTAACCGTTGAATCGGCATTATTACCTGCGAGTTCTTTCGCAACCTTGCCGCCACCCTTGTAAGGAACATATTTCATATCGAGGTCATAAGCCGAGTTAAGAAAATCGGTTAGCAGGTTATCTTCCGAATTCTTACCGGTTCCAGCCATAATCCATTTGTTGCCTTTGGCTTTAGCCGCTTTAACAAAATCAGCGACATTGTTGATATCCTTACGATCAGTATTGACCCATAACAGGAACGTGTCCTCGGCCATACGAGCAATCGGTGTAAAAGTAGCGATATCAACTCCAAGCCCGGGCTGGCGTAACGGTGTGGTGTAAAAACTGTTCAGGGTAAACATTATAGTGTGGTTATCCCCTTTTTTACCCTGCAGGTGAACCAGTGCCTCGGCACCTGAACCACCAGGTTTATTGACCGGCGTGAAAGGTACGGGGGCCATATTTTCTGACGCAATAATACTCTGTATCAATCTAACCGCCTTGTCTGCACCACCGCCTTTACCGGCCATAACAACAAATTCAACTGGCTTTACCGGTTCCCAGGCTTGTGCGATAACCGGCATACCGGCCAGAATCGCAGTTACCCCGATAGCACAAGCCAATTTCTTGAAAGTGCGTTGTGTTTTAAACATTATAATTATCCTCCAATTGTAACAGGCCATCTCAGACCATTATTAGATACCTCCGAAAATTACCGGGAGCATCATTCGTCAGGACCATTCAGGTTCCTGTGTGCCCGAATACCCTTTTCGATATTGGGACGACTGGTATACCACTTTCTTAATGCCTCTGCCAACGAATATTGCTTGTTAGATCTCAATAACCTTTGCAGAGAAGGCCTGAGGAGCAGGTAGTAACCACTGAGACAATCAGCAGCAATACCGTAAATGCGTTTCTGCCCTGCCCTCGGTTGTTATCACAACAGTCCAGAAATTAACTTTGGTATACAGTATGCCAGATTGAAATTTACTCTGGCGATGATGAAATGTAAAGCATTTTTAGAAATGAAAACAGATCGGCCCATCAATCGCGAATCCGTTCGTTGTCTGGATAAACACTGACGCTGGGAATAATACCTTCCAGCAGGTCATTTTGAATTTCGCACCAGTAGTCAGTAGTTAACAATTTGGCATGACGCCTGGAAAAGAAGTCACAAAGCCAGCGTTGCGGGATGCACAGCCCGGAAACCAGTTCCTCGGGCAGGAAGACGACACCATCCTCAAAAAACCAGTCGGGAACATCTTCTTCTCCGGCTTCACGATCGAGATTGGTGCGTACTTTTACCTCAGTCAACTTTTCTATCGCATCATAGTCAAACAAATAGACTTTCGAATAAGCACCGATGCCATAATTCCTGGCATCTAGGTCCTTGTTGAATATATCCGCAGCGGCGTTATTTTTGATGCAATAGCCAAGATTGGTAATCGCTGTCTCAGCCTGTTTCTCTGTTGCATTTTCAAGGTAAATCGGTAATGGGGTTAGTTTGATTTGAACTATCAGGTATTTGAAAATAACATCGTCACCAAATAGAGACACGGTGTCCGATGCACTGGTGAGTAAATCTTCCAGCAGCCCAGCCGAGAACCACTTGCGGTCGAGGCGAACCCTGTAGTAGATGATGCTATCCAGCATGCTGCCGGTGCGATTAATTTCATGCACACGGTTATATTTTCGAATTACCGACTCCAGCCCTCCAAATTCACCCCATTTGTATTGAGCAGTGGGTTTATCTCGAATGACTTTCAGGTTGTAAGCCGAATTGCTCGAAGCAAACCCCATGGCAACTGTTCCGGTCGAGCCGACAGCAGTTACCAGGCCCGCTTCGGAATCGACCAGTTCGGACTCAAGCTCACTCATCACGGCGACTTTACCGAGATGATTGTATCCAATGGTTGAATAGTGCAGCCCCAGTGGCCGCCTGGGCATAATGGATTTTAACAGCGCGCAGACTTCATGATAATAGGTGCTGGTGACGTGAAAATTAGCCAGCGTCGAACTGAATATGTTGTGTGCATAGGTCTCGCTGGTGAGCACGGCATCGACGTAAATACCGGTTTCATCATTGAGCAGGGCAATAACCAACGGTACGAAGCGGTCATTATCAAAAATCAGGCGACCTACGAGGTAAGCACCCCGGTTTCGATAAAAACCCGTGTTAATCATTTCTACTCGAATTAATTTTTGGGCTTTGTGCTGTGAGCGGGAAATATTGTCGGCGACGCGCTGCACAATTCGCTGTGTGTCATCTTCGAGAAATGCATAGCTACGAATAAAGTTTGGAATCCTCAATATTTCCCCAATGACCTCCTCACCCAGACTTCCATCGACCTCAAAAGATTTCACCACTTTCGATATAAATTTGTTCGAAGAAGAAATCATTTCAGCGAATGAGTAATCGGCGGCTCGCCACTCTCCGTGATATATTTTACGCCGCAACGAATGCAGATAAGCCCGGCCTATATCTTCTGCGTATTCACCCTTGACCATCTCGCTGTACTGCGATTCAACCGCTTGCCATTGTGCTTCATCGTCGTGAATTTCAGGGTAGGCCTGCTTTAAACGTTCACTCACATCGACGATGCTAAGACTGTAAAGCGACAACCGGCGCGCACTTACCCGCACTGAGCTTGAAAAATCACGTTTTTCGAAAGCGATCTTTGCCAGGTCCAGAATCTTTAAAAATTCCTGGTAAAACAGGCTGTACTCTTCGTATAACCAGGTCGAAACCGCCAGCGCACGGGATTCTGAATCGTTCACCATAGAGTCTTATCGCAGTAATCAGCCTTATGAGAAAACTCGAGTCGGTGAAACATTCTAAATCTCCTTTGCTGATGTTATGGTTGTAGTCGATGAATCTGATGTTGATTCAAACAATCAATTCAGTCTACTATCGATGGTATACATAATATCTCCGCACGGGTAGTGTTTGGCAATTGAACACCGGCATCCGATGCCAACTTTGTTAATTAAATCCGGAATATCGGGCGATACCTGACCAGAGCGAGAAAAAACATGTCTAAAAAGTGGGTACGATACGATCAGGCCGAACAACAGGGATTCGGCCTACTCGAGAACGACACAATACATTGCTATACGGGTGATATGTATCAAAATCCGGTGGCCAGCGGCGAAAGCCTGCCAATTGGCGAGGTTAAATTGATCGCTCCCTGCCAGCCCAGCAAAATAGTCGCGATGTGGAACAATTTTCACCAATTGGCGCAAGCACAAGATCTGGAGTTACCCGAATTCCCGTTCTACTTTATCAAACCGGCGAGTTGCGTCTCCGGGCATGGTGTTGAAATCATGCATCCAGATGGCTACGATGGGCGGCTCATATACGAAGGTGAGCTAGGCGTGGTTATCGGTAAAACCTGCAAAAGGGTCAGTCGCGAAAATATTGCCGATTACATATTTGGCTATACCTGCATCAATGACGTAACGGCGATTCATTTATTGTTCAAATACGACGCATTTCCGCAATGGACTCGCGCCAAGAGCTTCGATGGCTTCGGCATTATAGGCCCCTGTATTTCACAGCTTGATGACCCCGATTCACTC
>JAPUFZ010000132.1 GCA_027293245.1 Gammaproteobacteria bacterium | reverse complement strand
ATACCGCCGACCCGGCCAGTGTAAAAGCTGCAATCTGCGACAATACCCGACTGATTTTTACCGAAACCCCGGCCAATCCAACATTGAAATTAACCGATATCGCTGCAGTTTCTGAAATTTCGAAAGCCGCAGGCATACCGCATGTCGTCGACAATACCTTTTTGACCCCCTACTACCAGCGTCCACTCGAGCTCGGCGCAGACATAACCCTGCATAGCACCACCAAGTTCATGGAAGGACACAATGTCAGTGTTGGTGGTTCCATCACGGCCGCGACCCAGGAAATGCTGGATAAGATTATGTTCGTGAGAAACTGCCTGGGCTGCAACATGTCTCCCATGGTGGCTTTCTACACCCTACAAGGCATTAAAACCATGAGTACGCGTCTGGAAGTACAATCGGCTAGTGCACGAAAAATAGCAGAATATCTAGAAACCCACCCGATGGTAGACCGTGTCGCCTACCCCGGTCTGGATTCGTTCCCACAAAAACAACTCGCCGACAGCCAGGCCAGCGGCCACGGTTCCATGCTCTGGTTTGAAGTCCACGGTGGTGTCGAATCCGGCAAAAAACTGATGGATACACTGGAACTCTGGAGCCTGGCGGAAAATCTCGGCTCGGTTGAGTCGCTGGTAACTCATTCGGTCACGATGACCCACGCCGATATGCCCCGCGAAGAGCGCATGAAAGCCGGCATTACCGACGGCCTGGTACGACTCTCAGCAGGCCTTGAATCCGCCGACGATTTGATTTCCGATCTCAAACAGGCACTCGACGCACTGTAAAACAGGTCCCGATAAAACCGGCTTATGGCCTCAAACTGACGAGACCATTAATCGAAAAAAGGATCAGTTATCTGATTCATCAGAATCGTCGGTTCCATCCTGGTCGACGGGTTTAAAGTACAACCATATAAGCAAGCCGATAAAAGCGAATACTTCGATGTTCATCAAGGTGTCGAGGATGTTACTCATGGCGTGAGACCTTTTCTAATTTTAACGCCTTTAAAAGGCAGACGACCAGTAATAGTACGATGAACACGAAAGGCAGTGCCCCCAGGGCTATAATTGATTTAATCGCATCAATGCTGCCCGACAGGATCATGACCAGCCCTAGCGCCCCCAGGACCAGTCCCCAGCTCAGTTTAACCCGTGTGCTGGGATTGAGATCACCACCGGTTGAAAACATACCCAGCACAAAAGCAGCGCTAACCACGCTGGTGACCAGGAATAAGAAAGCGGCAATAACCGTTGCGGCGATGGTCAGGAAAGATAACGGAAACTGGTTGAGCACATAGAAGGTGACGCCGCTAAGGTTATTTTTAACCACATCTAAAATCGGTGACTCGAGCTTTAGTATTTCGAAAAAACCGATGCCACCGAAAACGCCAAACCAGATGATCGAAAATGTGGTGGGTATCAAAATTACACCGCATAAAAATTCGCGGATGGTGCGCCCTTTAGATATGCGGGCGATAAAAACGCCGACGAAGGGGGCCCAGGCTAACCACCAGACCATATAAGTCAGCGTCCAGGACTGGAACCAGCTGCCAATCCGATCATCCATAAAGGTATAGGTGCGAAACCCATGTACCAGGAATGATCCAAGATACTCGCCAAAGCCTTGCACGATGCCGCCCATCAGAAAATAGGTGGGCCCCACTAATAGCAGGTATAACACCAGGGAACCGGCGACAATCATTGCAGCAGTGGATAAGAGCGCCATGCCTTTGCCAAGGTCTACCGTCAGCGGCAATATAAACGACAGGCAAAGCACCATAAATATACCCATGGTCAGCCCCATGCCCGTATCTTGAAGACCAAACAGGGCATCGACTCCTTCCTTGACCTGGAAAACACCCATCGCAACAGAACCCCCAAGGCCAATGGCAATCGCCACAATTGCCATTAAGTCACTCAACCAGCCGGCACCGCGGGTGATTTTGTTGCTACCAAAAACCTTAATAATGGGTGAACTGACAAGGCTGGGACATCCGAGACGAAAACTAAAATAGGCAATCACCAGGCCAGTCAGGGCATAGATAGACCAGGCGTGTAAGCCCCAATGAAAATTGGTAAGAAACAAAGCAGTACTGGCTGCCACTCGTGAGTCTTCGTATTCATCCACTAGCAAATAGTGGGTTAAAGGTTCGGCGGTTCCCCAATAAAGCAGACCGACACCCATGCCGGCCGAGAAAAGCATGGCAAGCCATGATACCGTGGAAAATTCAGGTTCGTCGTCATCCTTGCCTAGCTTGATCGCACCATAGGGTGAAAGCGCAAGCCAGATACTGACTATCAGCAGGAAGCTGACCGTCAGCATAATGAACCAGGCGCGACTGGTGAACTGTATACCGACAAGCTGTGCGGCAAAAGCAGCCAGCCCTGCGGTATCGAGAATGCCCCAGAGCGCGATCGCACCCGTTATCAACAGAGCTATAATTAACAGTGGGTTTTTGAACATTTTTTACGCCAGTTCAGGTAAGTAGATTAAGCGGAATTTCCAGCCTTGTTTAAATTGGCATGTGAGTCCAATAAACAAGACCATTCGCGGCGCAGTATGCAATCAATGCCGGCACAGGGTCAATAAAGGTTTATATGACGCTCACGCTAACAAGCAACTGATTGACTCGATATCCGATGAAAAGTAACCTGCGATAATCTCGATCTGCCAACCTCACAGTGTCTATTTTGCGAGACCGACATTGATCATCAGCAGTATAGAAACCTTTGCCAGCGAATACCTCACGCTGGTACGCCTGCGTACCGATGAGGGCGATGAAGGCAGGGGCCAGGTATCACCCTATAATGCTGATATCACTGCCCAGGTGCTACATCGTCAAGTCGCTGCTCATGTGCTGGGCATGGATGCGATCGAAAACGCCGGTAAATACGTCGTATTTTCCATCGAGGGTCTCGATTATTACCCCTGGCAGGCAACTCTTTTTAGCCCGAACTATGAAATAATCGATGGCAGGGTAAGCCTGTCGGACAAACCAGGTTGGGGCATAGATATCGATCCGGAATGGATCGCCCTGAGTGACTACCAGGTGAGTTATAATGGATCGAGATTTTAAGCATTTTTTAAACGCGCCGCATTCGAGCTGAATTGAATTAAGCCAGCACATTAAGCCAGGAACTTGAAATGACAATATGCAACAGTGTTCTCGATATGATTGGCAATACCCCCATGTTGAAACTGAGTAAGTTCGACACCGGGCCCTGCGAATTATTCCTCAAGCTAGAATGTCAAAATCCAGGCGGATCAATCAAGGATCGAATAGCCGTAGTGATGATTGATGCAGCCGAAAAAGAGGGCAAAATCAAACCGGGTGGTACCATCATCGAGGCTACCGCGGGTAATACCGGACTCGGTCTCGGGCTGGTTGCAGCGCAAAAGGGTTACCAGTTAATCCTGGTTATCCCGGACAAAATGAGCCCCGATAAAATACGCCATATTCGCGCCATGGGCGTCGATGTCCGGCTGACGCGCTCCGATGTACATAAGGGACACCCGGAGCACTACCAGGACTATGCGTTGCGCCTGTCGAAGGAGATTCCGAATTCTTTTTTTATCGACCAGTTCTCAAACCCAAACAACCCGCGCACACACGAAACCGAAACCGGTCCCGAAATTCTGCAACAAATGGAGGGCAGGATCGATGCCATGGTGGTTGGCGTGGGTTCCAGTGGCACAGTCACGGGCCTCGGACGGTTCTTCAAAGAGAACGCACCCCAGTGCGAGATGGTGGTCGCAGATCCCGAGGGTTCGATCCTGGCGGAGTTAATCGAAACAGGAGTCATGACAGAGGCAGGATCGTGGTTAGTCGAAGGCATTGGTGAAGATTTCGTGCCCCCGATCTGCGAACTCGACCAGGTGCATAAAGCTTATTCGATTAGCGATGGCGAAGCCTTCCAGACGCAACGCGAGTTACTCGAACGCGAAGGCATCATGGCGGGTTCCTCTACCGGTACCCTGCTCGCAGCCGCACTGCGTTATTGTCGTGAGCAAAGTTCGGCAAAACGGGTGGTTACGCTGGCCGCCGACACCGGCAACAAGTATCTGTCTAAATCGTTCAATGATTCCTGGCTGGCCGACCAGGGATTGCTCGGACGTGAGTCCGTAGGCGACTTGCGCGATATTATCGCGAGGCCGGCGGATACCGGCGACATCGTCACCGTGACATCCGAGGATAATCTGATTACCACCTATAAACGCATGCGTATGTTCGATGTCTCGCAGGTCCCCGTAATGGACCATGGCAAGGTGGTTGGTTTGATCGACGAGTCGGATATCCTGTTGGGTATTTATAACAACGAAAAGAGTTTCGATCAGCAGGTATCATCCATTATGGTGACCGACCTGAAGATCGTGCCTCCTTCCGCCACTATCGATAGTATTTTGCATCTGTTCAAGGAAGACAAGATTGCTATCGTTGCAGATAACGATACCTTTTACGGCTTGATTACGCGGATCGATTTGATCAATCATTTACGTAAAGCCACCATGTGAAGCCATAAAGCGGCAACTTAAAACACCCACGAAATGCGCGGGATCGAATCATCTTTGCTGCTAAGTTTTTGCTGATAGTATAAAATTATCCACCTGTTTTGACTTCCAGAGCAAAAAACTATTAAATGCGTTTGTCTGGAGAATGATGCTGGCCTGCAGCCTGCGGTTAATGCATCTGTTATCAGAATGTCTTTTCCTTTAGCCCGAGACCCGATTGATGGATATACAACGCCTGCTAACTAGTCTCAGCCTCAAAATAATTATCCAACTCGGAACGGTTGTAGCCCTGCTAGGCTTTGCTATCGCCTGGAATTTTGATTTCATCTATCGGTTTTATTTCGAGAACCAGCAAACCCAGACCGGCATTATAATCAATACTGCGATAGGCAGCTTAATGGTTATCGGCATGGGAAATATTATTTATCACCTGGTTCGCTATAAGTTCGAAGAAGACGCGCTCGCGGGATTCGTCAATAACATCGAATCATTAAGACCTAATCCGTTAGAAGGATTACCGCGAAATGCATTAGTCGTTAAACGCTTTGCGACGATGCAATCGATACAAACTGCGGCCGGTGAGATCAACCATAGCGCGCTCTCGGCGATGCTGACCGCTGACGAGGGCACCCGATTCGGCCTGATCAAATTTATCAACAATATCCTCATATTAACCGGTGTGTTCGGTACTATCGTATCGCTTTCGATTGCCCTGGTTGGCGCTTCCGATCTTATCGATTCGGCTGCCAGCAGCCTGGGTGGTATGGGCCTGGTGGTTCATGGCATGTCGACCGCATTGTCGACAACCATAACCGCGATCGTCAGCTATATCATCTTCGGTTATTTTTATACGCGCCTTAACGATGTGCAAACCCACCTGATCAGCGGCATCGAACACCTGACCTCGGTGTATCTGATGCCGAGGTTTGTCAAGACCTCTGAAGATATCACCAATAGAATGACCGATCTGATCAAAGCGGTCATTCTGGCCGGTGAAAACCTGAAGAGTACCCAGGAGGTCTACCATGCATCGGCACTTACCCTGAATCAAACTATTTCCTCTAACCAGGAACAATTGGACATCTTGTCCGCCGATCTGGCGGAAATTAAATCTTTGTTAAGAGATGGTTTTCGCCTGCCTCAATCTGGCTCGTATTCCGAGTAACAGCAAGGCAAAAGTATGCACGCAAATTTTGCACCCATCGGACAGACTGATGCCAGCCAGAGCGGCAGCGACAGCTTCTGGCCGTCTTTTACCGATATCATGATGGTCATTACGATGATATTCCTGATGATGACCAGCCTGTTGGTGGTGCACAACTGGCAGCTGGTTGCCGAGCTACGCGAAAGCATCGCAGCTGAACAGCTCGCCACTCAAATGATCGAAACCACGACAGAGGTAAACGCCACACTGGAAGAGCGCCTGGCGAACGCCGAACAAAGCAACTCGATCCTGCGCCTGCGTTTAATGAAAAAAGATGAAGAATTAAGACTCGCTAACGATGCATTGCGCCAGCAGGAATCAAACATCATAGCCCTCGAAATTGAAAATATAGACTTCAGAGAATCCCTCGAACAGGCGACTACGGCAATAGCCACCGCAAATCTCGAGATTGAAAAGGTAACAACCGACTACCAGGATCTGCAAAGACAGTTGGCTAGCCTGAGTGCGCAGCTGAGTCAGCAAAAACTCGAAAACGAGCAGACTAAAATACTGCTAAGCAGCGCGAGGAGCAAAATCGAATCACTTACCCGGTCCAGCCAGAGCCAGCAGGAAAATATCACCAGCCTGAAGCAGGAAAAGATTTTACTGGCTCGTGAAATCGACGCTTATAACCGGCAGCTGTTAACGCTGAAAGGCGATTATGAAGTCGTCAAATCGAAATACGAAGAATTGATTAAACCGGCTCGCTCGGCAAAAGGTAAATTCATCGCCGAGGTGTATTACATCAGAGGGGAAAGCGGCGAAATTATTCGTTACAAACAACCCGGTGACGACGGTTTTGTTGATCTACCCCTGGCTGAAATTGAGAAACGCCTGGCGAAGCTCAAGGCCGAAAAAGGCAAGGACCTGTACGTGAAGATCATCATCCCGCAAAATAGCGGACTGTCTTACAATGAAGCCTGGAATTTCATGCGTAACCTGCTGGTGAAATTCGATTACTACTACCAGGATAATTAAGTCGCCTACCAGTAATAGTTAAATGCGTTATAACCTCTGTAGCGCATTCAATTTGTGAAAAGCAACTGCTACAATCGCGCGGCATTGTCCCCGTGGCACAACTGGATAGCGCGACGCCCTCTTAAGGCATTATTTGCGTTCCAAGCACTTCCATAGACTTCACAAAATCCCAGTAAAACCCTTGCTTTAAAGGGAATTGGGTTCCCGTGAGTTCCAGTAACTTCTATGATATAATATCCGTACTTTTTCCGTACGTTTGAAATATGCCCCCAGCAATAGACACAAAGGCCAAAAGAAACCGACTTGCCAAGCGGCGAGAACCGTACTGGCACAAGTTAGTTTTAGGTGGTTTCATTGGTTATCGCGTTGGGGCTAAAGGTGGTAGCTGGATCGCCAGATACCGTAGTGAAGACGGAAAGCAACATTATAAATCTCTTGAGCTACCGGCGCATCTGCCACAGAACGAATATGACGTTGCAACAGGTGAAGCCAAGAAATGGTTTGATAATCAGAATCTAGGGTTCCGCGCAAAACCCGGTACAGTTGATGAAGCAGCCGATAACTACATTGAGTATTTGGAGCAAAAGAAAGGCAAGGCATCTGCGAAAGATGCAAAAGGTCGTATAAAACTACATATCCTTCCTGAGTTCGCTGATATTCCACTGGATAGACTCAAACTTCAACAAGTACGAAAGTGGTTCCACTCCTTTGTCGTTGTGGGATCTGATGAACAAGTACGCAAATAGAAGGCAACGGCCAACAGAAACCTGGCTGTACTAAAAGCAATATTAAACCTGGCTCACAGGGAAGGACTAACCACTTCAGACCGGGCATGGCGAAATATCGAGAAGTTTAAAAATGCAGATGGTGCCAGGCAAGATTTCCTTACACCGGAACAGATAAAGATACTACTCCAAAGTGCTGACGGGTATTTTCAACATCTACTCAAAGCTGGCGTATTAACCGGCGCTCGGTATGGCGAGTTAGCCAAACTTAAAGTGCGGGATTTAGATAAAGGTAATGGATTGCTTAATATTCCCAATGGAAAGACAGGAACACGAACATTCCCACTCACGAGGTCCACAAAGGCTTTCTTCGTAAAGATGGCTAAAGACAAATTACCTGATACGCCACTACTAACTAGAGATGGTGTTAACCCCTGGGAACATGGGGATCAATCCAAATTGATGAGAGATGCTGTAAAGATGGCGGAGCTACCGAGCAGCGTGGTTTTCTATACGCTACGCCACAGTTTTATTGCCGATGTAATAGATAAAAATATGAACGTGTTCGATATCGCGAAGATAACTGGCACTAGTATCGATATGATCGATAAGCATTACGGCAAACTATTCACAGGCCGAGTAATTGAAGTGCTGGAGAAATCGTCACTGGCATAAACCAAGTTAGCCGCACTTTTATGGTTTATTTAACGAATCAAGATATATTGCGGTTTGT
>JAPUFZ010000131.1 GCA_027293245.1 Gammaproteobacteria bacterium | reverse complement strand
CCATTAAGCTTTGACGGCGGCGCTAGTACCCAGGAATGCGCCCTGGCCCGTCACACTGGTAGTTTTTTGCTCCAATTAATATTTATTGAATTAAACCATGTAAAAAGAATACTTTATATGAATTTAACCATCCACATGAGTTACGACGGCAAGGCCATGGTTTCCCGCCCTATCGCCGATAACATCAGCGTCGGTCATGTTATCCTTCACCAACCGGCGCCAACGGCTTCGAATCCACATGTTGAAAGTTTTGCGGCGCATTGCGAAGTATTTTTTAGCGACTGGAGTCAATAGCATGACATTATCGATCGCCGCCTGGGATGCGGATACAGGCCAGTTTGGAGCAGTCATTTCATCTTCAAGCATCAGTGTCGGCAGCAGATGCCTGCACTGGCGGGCGGGAGTGGGTATCGCATTAAGTCAAAACATTACCGACCCGCGTTTGGGACAGCGAATGTTATCCCTGCTTGCCGGTGGAGTCAGCGTTAGTGATGCCATCAGTGCTACGGTGCAAAGCACCCCTTATGCGCGGTATCGTCAACTCGCACTGATCGGAAACGAAGGTAAAACCGGATTATTCAGCGGTGATAAAGTGTTGGGATGCTTTTCTTCCGCACAGGGTAAATATTGTGTCGCTGCCGGCAACCTGCTCGATAACGAGGGCGTACCTGCAGCGATGATAACTAGTTTTGAAAATTCTACGGCTACATTTGGAACACGCTTGCTGGACGCACTCAATGCTGGTGTCGAGGCTGGTGGAGAAGCGGGTTCTCTACATTCGGCTGGTTTACTGATAGGGGCCGAGGTTTCATGGCCTGTTGCCGAATTACGTATCGACTGGGACGATGACCCGATTGCAAAGATGTACGCCGGCTGGGCGGTTTACGAACCACAAATCGATGACTATGTTACCCGCGCGCTGATGCCGGGCGATGCGCCCTCTTACGGTGTTCCCGGAGACCTTTAATGGCACAACTTAGCAGTGAAGATATTCTCGCCAGGCTAATCAGCTTTGATACCACGAGCACAACCTCCAATCTCGAGCTAATTGATTTTATTCGCAATTACCTGGATGGCTATTCAATAAAATCCTGGCTCGTACACAATGATGACGCGACTTGTGCCAATCTTTATGCCACTATCGGCCCAGACGATATTGGTGGCGTAATGCTCTCCGGCCACACTGACGTCGTGCCGACCAGTGGACAAAACTGGCACAGTGATCCCTACCTGCTCAAGTCGGATGACCAGTTGTATTACGGCCGCGGTAGCTGCGATATGAAAGGTTTTATTGCCAGTGCGCTGGCCGGTGTTCCGCAAATGGCATCGCAAACACAGAAGACGCCGGTACATCTGGCTTTTTCCTATGATGAAGAGATCGGCTGTGTCGGCGTAAAGAAGCTGATATCCGCGATGGCAGGGTTCGAGGTGAAACCACGTATCGGTCTCATCGGCGAACCGACCAACATGCAAATGGTAATCGGCCACAAGGGCAAGGCCGCGTTCAAAGTTGAAGTGACCGGTTCATCCTGCCATTCGGCCTATATCAGCAATGGTGTTAACGCGGTCGAATACGCTGCCGAACTGGTTTCATTTATTCGTAAAATGAACTCGCAAGTGCGTCAACGTGAAATGCTCGACCAGGGCTATTCGGTGCCGCATTCGACCTTCCACGTCGGCAATATCAGCGGCGGTACTGCGCTGAATATAGTCCCCAAACAATGCCAGTTTGAATTTGAAATCCGGAACTTGCCGCAGGACAGGCTCGATCTCCTGATCGATGAGATCAAACACTATGCCAACGAGGTGCTACTCACCGATATGCAATCGAGATTTGAGCAGAGTGATATCCAGTTCTCACCGATATCCAACTATCCGGGATTGTGTACCGATGCCAAATCGAATGTCATCGAATACACGCGCTCCATCAATCCGGTCGACGAAATCGGTGAAAATGTCAGTTTTGGCACCGAAGCCGGGTTATTTGACCAACACCTGGGCATCAACAGTGTTGTCTGCGGTCCCGGCAGTATCGATCAGGCCCACAAAGCTGACGAATACGTATCCAGACAGCAGATACAACATTGTGACGATATGATTATCAATCTAATCCATCGCTGTATCGATCCTTTCCCCTACAGCTAACGGCCATTGTTGAGCCTGCCTCGCAGTTGGTTTATATTGCCAGTTTCGAGTCGGGTTTATAAATAACCAGTCTACTCACAATATGCCCGACAAAAATCAACTACTGACACTCGGCTGGAGAGAATGGGTCGCCTTACCCGACCTCGGCCTGCCCGCAATCAAAGTTAAAGTCGATAGCGGCGCCAGGACTTCGGCTCTGCATGCTTTCTACACTGAGAAATACCAGCTCGATAGCGTCGATATGGTGAAATTCCTGATCCACCCGATACAGAAAAACTATGATTTTCATGTCGAGTGTCACGCACCCATAATCGATTTACGCGAAGTCAGTGATTCGGGTGGCCACAAGGAAATGCGCTACGTAATCGAAACCAGTATTGTCATTGGAACGGTCAGCTGGCCGATTGAATTAAACCTGACAAATCGTGATACTATGCGGTTTCGTATGCTGCTGGGGCGTCGTGCTATTGAAGCGCGAGCAGTTATCGATCCTGTAGCTTCCTACCTGAATGGCAAACTGAGAGCCAGAAAACTTTACCAGCTGTAAGCGGAGATGCGCGTATGAAAATCGCCCTGTTGTCGAGAAACAGTAAACTGTATTCTTCCAGGCGTATTATTGAAGCAGCGGAACAACGCGGTCACGAGATCAAGGTCATCGACGTCTTGCGTGCCTATATGAACATCGCTTCACATAAGCCTTCGATACACTATAAGGGTGAATCACTGGAAGGATTCGATGCGGTTATCCCCCGTATTGGAGCCTCGGTAACTGCCTACGGAACCGCCGTATTGCGCCAGTTCGAAGTCATGGGTGTCGCGCCGTTAAACGAATCGGTCGCGATTACACGATCGCGTGACAAGTTACGCTCACTGCAATTACTCTCCCGCAAGGGAATCGGTATGCCACTCACTGGCTACGCCAGTAAGCCCGACGATATAAAAGATGTGATAAAAATGGTCGGTGGCGCACCACTGGTGGTTAAACTGTTGCAGGGCACGCAGGGAATCGGCGTGGTACTGGCTGAAACTCAAAAAGCAGCCGAGAGTGTCATTGAAGCTTTCATGGGGGTCAAGGCCGACATCCTGGTTCAGGAATATATCAAGGAAGCCGGCGGTTCTGATATCCGTTGTTTTGTCATCGATGGTAAGGTCGTCGCGGCGATGAAAAGACAGGCGCCGAAAGGTGAGTTTCGTTCAAATTTACACCGAGGGGGCACTTCGAGCCTGATTAAAATTACGCCCGAGGAACGCTCTACCGCGGTTCGTGCGGCAAGGATTATGGGACTCAATGTCGCCGGCGTCGATTTGCTAAGGTCTAACCACGGAGCGGTAGTTATCGAGGTAAATTCGAGCCCAGGACTGGAGGGTATCGAAGGGGCGACCGGCAAGGATGTTGCCGGTATGATCATTAGCTATGTTGAAAAGAGTTGTAAACCAGGTAGAACAAAGACCCGTGGCAAGGGATAAACAGGCGACCGCCAGGCGGGAAAGTATTGAAATCGCGGGTGTCCACGTCAAGGCCGGAACTCGCCAGTCCATCGATATACCTTTACCCAGCTTTTACACGCATAGCAGTGCCAGCATACCCATACACGTAGTGCACGGCCGGCAACCCGGCCCCTGCCTGTTGGTCAGTGCCGCACTTCACGGTGACGAACTCAACGGCGTGGAAATTGTACGCCGCTTATTAGCGCATAAGCAAATCGATAAAATTAAAGGCACTTTGATCGCTATCCCGGTGGTCAACGTGTTTGGTTTTGTCTCCAAATCACGATATCTACCCGACCGTCGTGACCTCAATCGCTCCTTTCCCGGCTCCGAAACCGGTTCATTGGCAGCGCGACTCGCGAATATCATTATGACCGAAGTTATTCCGCATTGTACGCACATAATCGATCTGCACACCGGCGCCGTGCATCGGGAAAACCTGCCACAGATTCGAGCCATGTTAAGCGATGCGCCAGTTACCGAAGGCATGGCGCGAGCCTTTGGTGTGCCGGTAATCCTAAATTCCGAATTACTCGAAGGCACGTTTCGCATGGCCGCCAGTAATCATGATATTCCTGTTTTGCTATACGAAGGTGGCGAAGCCCTGCGTTTCGATGAATTTGCCATCAGGGCCGGCCTGAATGGCGTGCTTCGAGTCATGTCACACCTCGATATGCGCCGCAAGAGTCGAAAGACCAGTCCGGTAAATTGCCTGATCGCCAATGCCAGCCAGTGGCTGCGGGCCCAACAAAGTGGCATATTGCGTTCGCTCGTGGCTACCGGTACCCAGGTCGAAGAAGGCGATGTACTTGCCTATATAAACGACCCACTCGGGGAAAACAGCGAACAATTAATCAGTCCTGTTTCCGGAATCGTGATTGGAAAAACCAATCTGCCACTGGTATTTGAAGGCGAGGCTATCTTTAATATTGCCAGGTATGAAGCCGCCGACGAGATATCGGATCATATAGAAGCCTACCAGGAAGAACATCATCCGTTGACTGACAACAGCGATAGCGACGAACCGCCACTGGTCTAGCTCCTCAGAAAATTTTATGGATGCTTAATAAAAATGTAATTCTCGCTAAGGCGCTAGAGTACACAAAGGAACAGACGGAAAATGGATGAAAACAATCTAAAATCGGTCACCTTACTTAAATTCACCCCAAAAAACCTTTGCGGTCTTTGCGCCTTTGCGAGAGCATCAACCTTGTTCGGTTTACAACCGTTTTACTGAGAATCAGGCATATGAAAATAAAAATACTCGCAACCGGCGGCACCTTCGACAAAATTTACTACGATGCCAAAAGCGATTTCCACATTGGCGAACCGATGGCAAACCCAATACTCGAAGAAGCCAATGTAACTTTTGAATTCGAAGTAGAGTCAATACTGAAAAAAGACAGCCTGGAAATGAATGACGAGGATCGCCAAACCATCCGCCAGAAAGTGGAAACTGATGCCTGTGACCGAATCGTAATAACCCATGGCAGCGATAGCATGATCAAAACCGCAATGTGCCTGCTCGATATAGAATATAAAACCATAGTAATCACCGGTGCAATGCAACCGGCACGCATGCGTTATACCGATTCGGCCTACAACATGGGCGTGGCTACGATGGCCGTCCAGTTGCTCGAAGCGGG
>JAPUFZ010000130.1 GCA_027293245.1 Gammaproteobacteria bacterium | reverse complement strand
GCTCAAGCATGTCGATCTGGAAATTCCCAGGGGACAGGTATTGGCGTTGATCGGGCCCTCCGGGGCCGGCAAAAGCACCCTGATCCGCTGTGTTAATCGACTGGTGCAGCCGACTTCGGGGAAAATCTATCTTGACGATCTCGAGTTAACCCATTTAGGGTCATCGGAATTACGCAAGGCACGCTGCCGTATGGGTATGATTTTTCAGGAGTACGCACTGGTCGAGCGACTCAGTGTGATGGAAAATGTACTCTCGGGTCGACTCGGCTATGTCGGGTTCTGGCGAAGTTTCCTGCGTAAGTTTCCCCAGTCGGATATAGACGCAGCCTTCCACCTGCTGGAAAGAGTCGGCCTTGACGATATGGTCGACAAGCGCGCCGACGAATTGTCGGGCGGTCAACGCCAGCGGGTCGGCATTTGCCGGGCACTAATCCAGAATCCGGATCTACTGCTGGTCGACGAACCCACCGCCAGCCTCGATCCGAAAACCTCGCGCCAGATCATGCGTCTAATTTGTGAGTTGTGCGAAGAAAGGCAGCTGGCCGCGATTATCAATATTCACGACGTTTTGCTGGCACAAATGTTTTCGCGGCGCATCGTCGGCCTGCAACTCGGAGAAATTGTATACGATGGGCCTCCGGATGGCCTGACGCCCGAGGTACTGACAAAAATCTATGGTGAAGAGGACTGGGAAGCGACCATCGAGAAGCCGGATGACAAAAATGATGAGATTGATGACATCGAGTCCTAGTCGCGCGGAGCCTGTAGTCAATTCATGATTCACTCATCCATCAAAAGAACCTGGAAACGACCACCGATAATCAAAAGCCCGGCATGGCGCTGGGCACTGTGGTTGGGCGTGGCGATTTATCTCAGTCTTGCCTTTGGCACGATGGAAGTCAACTGGGGACGAGTCGCCGAGGGTGCTTTACGCAGTAAACGTTTCATAATGGCGTTCTTCCCACCCGATTTTGTCTCGCGTTGGGACTCAATCATCGAAGGCATCCTCGAAAGCATCTGGATGGCGGTGACCTCGACCGTGATCGGAATTATCCTGTCGATACCGGTAGGTCTCGGTGCGGCACGTAATCTCGCATACAAGCCGGTCTACTATTTTTGTCGCGCCATTCTGGCTGTCTCGCGAACCTTTCCGGAAATCATACTGGCGATCTTTTTTGTCAAGCTGTTCGGTTTTGGTCCCTTCGCCGGGTTTCTCGCGCTCAGCGTCGGCACCATCGGATTTTATGGCAAGCTATTGGCCGAAGACATCGAGGCCATGGATCCGGTCCAGGCGGAGGCAGTCAAGTCGGTCGGCGCCGGCTGGCTACAATGGCTTAACTATTCGATTCAACCCCAGGTGATGCCGCGTATGATTGGTCTGGGGATATACCGGCTGGACATTAACTTCCGCGAGTCTTCGGTGGTCGGTATCGTTGGCGGCGGTGGTATCGGCGCAACCCTGCTCACCTCTTTTGATCGTTACGAGTTCGATTCAGCCGCGGCGATCCTGATAATAATCATCAGCATTGTCATGGTGCTGGAATACAGCTCTGGCTATATCCGGAAGTGGGTACAGTAATGCCGGTTAAACAGCTCGCAGATAGAAAAGTCTGGCAACGCCGTACCACCCGAAAACAATTCCTGGTCTGGTTTGGCTGGCTGATCGGCATCGCCATATTCGGTTATTGCTGGCAATTGATTTCTGATAAAACCATCTGGGAATTCGTCAGTGACGCACCAAAGCAGGCAGCAGACATGGCTAGTCGCATGGTCCCGCCCAAGTGGTCTTACATGGAAGCACTCTGGGCTCCGATCTGGGATACCATCAACATAGCCACTCTGGGCACCGTTATCGCGATCGTTATTGCGGTGCCGGTAGCCTTTTTAGCGGCGCGTAACACCACCCCCAGTATCAGGTATGTGCGCCCCGTGGCGCTCTTTATCATTGTCTCTTCGCGTTCCATCAATTCCCTGATCTGGGCCCTGATGCTGGTTACCCTGATCGGCCCCGGTGTACTGGCCGGAGTGGTAGCCATCGGCCTGCGTTCTATCGGTTTTTGCGCCAAGTTACTCTATGAAGCGATTGAAGAAATTGACACCAACCAGGAAGAAGCGGTTATTGCCACCGGCGCTTCGCGCGGTCAGCAGTTGATCTATGGCATTGTCCCGCAGATCCTGCCCGCGTTTGCCGGCATCTCGGTATTTCGCTGGGACATCAATATTCGCGAATCGACAGTACTCGGACTAGTCGGTGCCGGCGGTATCGGCCTGCAGCTGAGCGCTTCGATTGACACCCTGACCTGGACCCAGGTATCCCTGATTTTACTGGTTATCCTCGCGACCGTAATCGTTAGCGAATGGGTCTCGGCCAAGATCCGACACGCGATAATTTGAGACCAGGGTTCGTAGGGCGTAATAACCGCAGGGCATTACGCCGCAGGAAATACATCTAGTAAATTGGCTGAGTGATTATCTTTCGGTGCAATGGCCGCTCTCACACATCCCTGTGCTCCGCGGCACCGGCACTTCCGTGTGCAATGCCCGTTGGTTATTGCACCCTACAGGATAAGCTAATTTGATTTATTAAGTTAAGGAAACTCAGGCATATCCCAACTCAGATTCGACTTCGGTCAGTGACTCATCGATAACATTCAGGGCAAAATCCATATCGCTACGCGTGGTTACCAGTGAGGGCGTAAAGGTCAAAACATTACCCATCGTGGTCTTGAAACTAAGCCCTCGCGAAAGCGCCGCGTAAAGCACCATGTCTGCTGCATCGTTAGCCTGCTCGCGGGTATCCCTGTCTTTAACCAGCTCTGCGCCAAACAGGAACCCGCGGCCACGCACGTCACCGATCAGAGGGTGTCGGTCCTTCATTTCCATGAGCCGCTCGAGTGCATAGTCACCAACCGATGCCGCATTTTCCACCAGTCCTTCTTCTTCGATGATTTGAATAGTGGTTAGCGCCGCACGCGTGGTCACCGGATTTTTCTCGTGCGTGTAATGACCGTAAGCATAATTCTGTGCAACATCCAGCTCGGGTTTACAGATAACGCTGGCGATCGGCAGAATACCACCGCCCAGGCTTTTGCCGATGACCAGGATATCAGGTACTACACCGTCATATTCACAGGAGAACATTTTACCGGTCTTGCCGAGACCAGTTGGTATTTCATCGAAGATTAACAGGCTGCCATGTGCATCGCAGGCTTCGCGCACCTGCTGCCAGAAACCGGCGGGTGCAATGTATGGAACCGCGCGATTGGGCTCGGCGATAACGGCGCCAATGTCACCCTCCTTTTCCAGCACATAGCGGATTTGACTGGCACATAACTCGGCACTGCCCTCACGTACACCCCAGGCATTTCGGTAATCGCCAAATGGTGGTACGTGTTCGGTGCCCGGCAGCAGAGGCCCGACCGGGCCACCTCGAAACATTTCTTCCCCGCCCACACTCGATGCACCGAAGCCGGCACCGTGGAAGGCGTCCCAGAAGGAGATCGTCTTAAATCGACCGGTGGCTACCCGTGCCATCTTCAATGCAATTTCGATTGCATCCGAGCCACCCGTAGTAAACAGGGTCTTCGATAAACTGCCCGGTGTGATATGCGCCAGTTTTTCGGCCAGTTCGGCCGCCACATCACAGGCAAAGCGACGCGGTGCAAAAGGTAATTCCTGCATCTGGCGGGTGATCGCTTCGACCAGTCGCGGGTGCCCATAGCCGATGTGGTGGACGTTATTACCATGGAAATCCATGTAGCGCTTGCCGGCGTGATCTTCTATCCAGATACCTTCTGCCTTGCGAATCGTATTCAAACATGGCGTGGAAACCGACTGGTGCAAAAAGTACCGTTCATCGCGATCCAGTATTTCACGCGCCTCGTCGTTAATGTGGTCTGCCTGCCAGGCCCCACGTCTCGGTGAGCTATTGACATCGCCTTCTGCTCCCTGCGGCGCTATTTTCGATTTAGCAGTTGGTAATTTGCCCATTTATTAATCCATTGGATCGAGTGAATCCCGAAGTAGAAATATGATTCAATTCTTACTTCACCTGCTTTGCCAGCTCCGGCCAAAACTTATCGGCTGCTCTTATATTAAGATCGCGATCGGCTCTCCACCTTCGACGCACATTCAGGCTGTAATTCAAATAGAGCTTATCATCGTGGATGGTCCAGGCTGCCGGGTCGATATCGGCGAGGGCGTTTTTACTGGCCGCATAGGCACAAAAACCGCCGTACTGTGGCAGGTAACTTTCCGGAGACTCAATAAATGCCTGTTTATTCGCTGCGTTTGAAAATCTCCAGGTCACATCCTGGTACTCATAGCGGAATACATCATCACCTCGCCGCGGCTCGCCATTAACAAAGTAGGCTACCGGATCATAGCCGTGTAAAGCCAGGCCTGATGCAGGGCTGACATTGATACTGCCAGTCGCATGTAATGTACCGGTAAAGGCCACTAACGCACAGATGGCCAGTAATCGCATCCAGTAAACAGCATGGTTAATTGGTCTAGTATTCTTCATATCAGCCTGGCTCCGGGTTTATCTGACTCCTGCCGTGGACATCGGGTTCTTCGTATGAGCGCTATCATACAATGCTACAGGCGGGATTAAATACCTCTATTTTATCCTTCGAGTAGACATGCTTCGATCGTTCAGCATTCTCCACTGGGTGTACACTTGCTGCCCGTATAAGTTCGTATTTAACCGAAGCAGGATCCGGCTTGACAGGTTTTTCAGAACCACAAATGGTTTTTCTCCACCCGACTAAGCCTGCGATTAGCTGAAATATTTGCCTGTATCGAAATATTCATCATTGAGTGGTGGCAAAATATTGTACAGCGCCTATTATTAATAGCTGGGGAGAGGATTAATAACCGGGGAGGAAATTAGTCCAGTCCGATGATGCTAATCGCATTGTCACTGGATGGTTTTCGGTCAATTAATTCAATTGGATAACCGGGAATAGCTGGGTTGAAGTTCTAAAATATGGCGACAGGAAAGAAATATAAAAACATCTATCTAGGGACGCTGGTTTTTATCGCGGCACTTATTACTGCATCAATCATTATCATTGACTATATTGCGGCTGAAGAGTCTCGCATGATTGAGCTTAATGACATCGGTGGCCGCCAGCGCATGCTGTCTGAGCGAACCGTCCATCTGCTGCTCGAATACGCGGTGGAAACCGACCCGGCAGCTCGTGACCGTATCGTCGAGTTGATCGATCTTGTTCTAATACCATTCGATCGAACCCACAATCTTTTGATCAGAGGGCAACTCCCTAACGGTCAGACGGTAATTTTCTCTGACAATATAGACGATATCTTTTTTGACGCACCCGAATACCTGGATAAAAAAGCGCGCATTTTTATTTACAATACGCGAGAGGTATTGGAGCGAGGATGGTCGCCTACACTGGTATCCAACTACTACTTTAAGCAACTGCGCGCGGCCGCGAAACAGGATTTACACAGTAGCCTGCAAGTTTTAGCCGCGCAGTACACGGAAAACAGTAAAGTCAGGATTACACGCTTACGCATGATCGTTGCAGTGTTACTCGGTGGCATCGTCGTGGTACTTTTCGGCGTCGGTGCTTTCGTATTGATTCCAATGTTCAGACGCATTGAAAATCAGGAACGGGAATTACACAAACAGGCTTTTATCGATCCGTTAACCAACTGTCATAATCGCCGCAGTTTTCTTGCCAATGCAGGCACGGCATTTGAACGCAGCAGGCGTTACAACCACTCATTTGCGTTGTTATACATTGATATCGATCATTTCAAGGCCATCAATGATACCTACGGACATGCCGTGGGCGACGAGGCTATCAAGCAGATGACCCGAATATGCCAGGAAAACATACGTGAGTCAGATATCCTGGGGCGCCTGGGTGGTGACGAGTTCGGTATTATTCTGCAGGAGTGCGACCTGGGGTATGCTATTCAAACTGCCGAAAAGCTGCGAGCCCGAGTATCCGAGCATATCATCGCTGACGATACCATGACGATCAGGCTTAGCATCAGTATTGGCGCCGTAACCGTTCTCGACAGGGACGATGATGCCTTCGATATTCTAAGACGTGCCGATAAAAATCTCTACGAAGCCAAGCAGGCAGGAAGAAACCTGGTGATAGCCGCCTGATAGAGTCAGCACACTCAATTTGGACTTATACCACTTCAAATAATGCGGCTGCGCCCATACCACCACCGACGCACATAGAAACTACCACGTGTTTTGCTCCCCGGCGTTTCCCTTCAATTAAAATATGCCCGGTCTGGCGGGCCCCGGTCATACCGTAAGGATGCCCGATTGAAATCGCGCCACCGTTGACATTGAATATTTCATTGTCAATGCCGAGCTGGTCACGGCAATAAAGGGTCTGACAGGCGAATGCCTCGTTAATTTCCCAGAGATCTATGTCGTCCATCGACTTGCCAGTACGCTGTAGCAATTTCGGAATCGCATAGATCGGACCCAGGCCCATCTCTTCGGGTGCATTACCAGCGACCGCCATACCACGATAAATACCGAGCGGCTCGAGGCCCCTTTGTTCGGCAATTTTCAAATCCATCACCACGCAGGCACTTGCACCATCCGAAAGCTGGCTCGCATTACCGGCAGTGATACTGCCGCCTTCGACCACCGGATTCAGATTGGCCAATGCCTCCGGCGTGGTTTGCGGGCGATTGCCCTCGTCTTTAGTCAGGGTCACATCGGCGTAACTGATGTTTCCGGTTTCCTTATCCTTAATCGCACGGGTAGCGGATAGTGCGACGATCTCGTCATCAAACTTACCGTTTTCCTGACCTGCCGCAGTACGCATTTGGGATTGCAGTGCGTATTCATCCTGGGCTTCTCGCGAAATACCGAATTTATTGACGATATACTCCGCCGTCAAAAGCATCGGCATGTAAGCCTGTTCGGCATACTTGATCACGTTGGGGTCTTTTTCATCCGACACCCATTGCATGTATTGATTCTGCACCGCGGAGATATTGTCCTGACCGCCGGCGACGACTATATCCATGCCATCGACGATGATTTGTTTGGCTGCCGTGGCAATTGCCATTAAGCCCGACGAACACTGACGGTCTATGGTCTGCGCCGATACCGAGTAAGGCAACCCGGCGGCGAGTGCTGACAATCGGCCGATATTCAATCCTGCCGTTCCGCCAGTCAAAACCGTGCCAATAATGACATCGTCGATTTCAGCTGCCTCGACACCCGAACGCTCGACCGCGTATTGAATCGCGTGCGCCATCAGGGTCGGCGACCTGATATTGTTGAGCGAACCCCGGAAGGCCATTCCGATGGGTGTACGAGCGGTGGAAACTATGGCGGCATCTATCATATCGAGTCCTTAAAAATAACAAAATTTATCTGGAAGTTACATAATCGGACAGCTTGATGCCATCCCTGACCAGGGTTTCGAGCAATTTAGCCGGCTTAAACCACAGCTTTCCATAGTCCCCCAGTTGCTGCGCATATTTGCTCATTCCAGCCAAAACAGATTTCAGGCCAATTTCATCCGCATAGTGCAATGGCCCACCCCGCCAGGCGGGAAAACCGTAACCATTGACCCAGATCAGGTCGCAATCGCCAGGCCGGTAAGCGATGCCTTCATCGAGTATCTGGATGCCTTCGTTAATTAATGGATACAGGCAACGTTCCAGGATTTCCTGGTCGGATATGTCCCGGCGTTTAATGTTGAGTCCACTGGCCAGTGCTTCACACAGTTTGACCACTTCGGGATCACTGGTCTTTTCCCGGCCTTCATAGAAATAACTACCGCGCCCGCTTTTTTGACCATAGCGCCCAAGTTCAAATAGCTTGTCCTGGATCGCCTGGTAACTCGGGTCCTGGGAAATCTGTTGCCGGCGTGACTCGCGTATCCGGTAGCTGACGTCGATGCCCGCCAGGTCAGCTACCGACACTATACCCATCGCCATACCAAATTCGGTCAGCACACGATCGACCTGTTCCGGGCTCGCACCTTCGAGTAGCAATCTCGATCCTTCCCGGAAATAGGGCTCGAACATGCGATTGCCGACAAATCCAAAACAGACGCCGACCACCACCGGTAACTTGCGAATGCGTTTGCCAAATTGCAGCGCGGTCTTTAACACCTCTGGGGCCGTTGCCTGGCCGCGTACAATTTCGAGCAAGCGCATAATATTGGCCGGACTAAAAAAATGCAACCCGATCACATCTTCCGGCCGGGATGTGATAGCGGCGATTACATCGAGATCGAGCGTCGATGTGTTCGATGCCAGGATCGCGCCTGGCTTACAATGCTTATCGAGTTGTTCGAACACCATTTGCTTTATTTCCAGTTCTTCAAACACGGCCTCTATGACCAGGTCGGTATCAGCCAGACCTGCAAAATCCAGCGTGCCGGTGACGGCTGCCTTCAGCGATTCGGCCTGCTCTTCATTGATGCGAGCCTTCTCTACCGAGCGGTCGTAATGTTTCGAGATATTGCCGAGGCCACGGTCGAGTGCTTCGGTAGTGGTTTCTATCAGCGTGACCGGCAAGCCGGCATCGAGGCAGGCGATCGTGATACCTGTACCCATGGTTCCAGCACCGATTAGCGCGACCGAATTGATCTCACGGGTCGCGGTTTCGCGTTCGACGCCCGGTATCTTTTGCGACTCTCGTTCGGCGAAAAACAGGTGCGTCATGGCCCGCGCCTGGGGTGTTTTGAGTATTTCAATAAAATCCTTTTTTTCCTGCTCCAGGCCTTCGGCGAATGGCAACAGGGTGGTTGACTCAATCAAGGTCAAACAATGTTCGGGGGCTATCTGGCCAACCGTATTATTTGCAATTTCTACTCTGATTTTAATAAAAAAATCATGCCCCACTTCATCTGGATCGACCTGTATGTCGCTGCAATGCCGTCGCTGAACTTTGTTGTTCAGTAATTCTTCACAGTAGGCCACTGCGGCCTGCCGGAAATTCACATCGTCGCTTACCACCCGATCGACCAGGCCGACCGATTCGGCCTTCGCGGCAGTAATTGGGTTACCCGACAGGATCATATCAGTCGCGACTTGCAGGCCCGCAAGCCTCGGCAGTCGCTGGGTACCGCCTGCTCCGGGAAACAGCCCCAGTTTAATTTCAGGTAGTCCCAACTTTGCCGCCTGGCGCGCGATGCGATAATCGCAAGCCATCGTCAGCTCGAGTCCGCCACCCATGGCAATTCCATTGATCGCCGCGATCACCAGTTTGGGGGCATTATCAACGGCATCAATGAGTGTATGTAAATCGGGAGTCTGCCAGATATCACCGGTCCTCAGTTCCTCAATATCTGCACCCGCACAGAACAACGGCAGACTCGAATCGATGATCACAGCGTCAACAGCGTCGCTTTCATAAGACTGTTGCAGGGCCTTCAGTAGCGAAGTCCGCAGTTCCAGCCCCAGCGCATTAACCGGCGGCGAATTCATAGTGATGACTGCAATGTTATTGAATGACTGAATGTTAATCATTGGGGTAGCTCGGGGACAGTTTACCTATTAAATCAGATTGTAGTTTATTATCCAAAAGGAATCATAGTGTCATAGGGGTCACCCATACATTACCCGCAATACCTTCTTGTCCATCTTGCCGACACTGGTTTTGGGTAAGGACTCGACAAATTCAATTCGTTCCGGAATTGCCCATTTGGATAGTCGCCCTTTATCGACCTGCTGTCGAATCGCATCCTGAATTTCGTTAGTCGAAAGCTTCGTTTCGGCCTTCGGCACGATTACCAGCATCGGCCTTTCACCCCAGCGTTGGTCGGGGATACCAAAGGCGGCGACCTCGCCGACACCGTCGCATCGCGAGACGATGTCTTCGAGTTCGAGCGATGATATCCATTCACCGCCGGACTTTATGACGTCCTTGATGCGGTCGGTGATCTGCAGCGAACCGTACTCGTCGATATTACCGACATCACCGGTATGCATATATCCACCCTGCCAGAGGTCCTCCGAACCCTGCGCATTACCGCTATAGCCCTGGGTTAACCATGGCGTGCGCACGACCACTTCTCCGGTTGACTCACCATCATGCGGTAGCTCGTTCATATCGGCATCGACCACACGAAGATCAACCATCACGGTCGGCTGCCCGGTTTTACAGCGCCGCGCCAGGCTCTCTTGGTCGAGGCTAACTTCGTGTATGCCGGACATATCTGCCGTGGTCAGGAATGGGCAGGTTTCCGACAGGCCATAAGCCGTAAAAGCGTTGATACCGCGCTCTGCCGCTGCTTTTGCCATGCCCTGTGGAAATGCCGACCCTCCGATAACGACTTTCCAGTTCGACAAATCGATCGCATCGGCTTCCGGGGCGGTGAGTAGCATATGTAATATCGTCGGTACACAGTGTGAAAAAGTCACGCCTTCACGTTCGATCAGGTTCAGCAGTGCAGCAGGTTCATAGCGTCCAGGGTATACCTGCTTGACACCCATCAGGGTGGCAGCATAGGGCATGCCCCAGCCGTGCACATGAAACATCGGAGTAATTGGCATATACACATCACCACGGTGGAACCGACTGCTGGTATCGCCGGTGCCGAGGCCCGCCATAATGCCCAGGGTGTGTAATACCAGTTGCCGATGGCTGTAAAAAACACCCTTCGGATCGCCGGTCGTGCCGGTGGTATAAAATGTGGTGGCAGGCAAATTTTCGTCAAAATCTTTAAACTCGAAATCACCCTTCGCTGCCGCCAGCATGGCTTCGTATTCGATCACACAGGGTTCGGCCAGTTCGGGTTCCGACCTCTCCCGAAGCAATACCAGTCTGGTTGGTTTTTCGAAACGGTCCTGGATTTGCTCGACGATAGGTAAAAAATCGCTGTGGACCAGGATGACATCGTCCTGTGCGTGATTAATGGTGTAGAGAATTTGCTCGGGCGACAGACGAACATTGATGGTGTGCAGTACAGCACCCATCATTGGTATTGCAAAAAAACATTCCAGGTAGCGATGGCTATCCCAGTCCATCACCGCCACCGTATCACCCGGGCCAACACCTAGTGTCGTGAGACCATCCGCGAGCGCACCAATACGCTCTCGCAGGGTCCGATAGTCATAGCGCATGGTATCGCCACTGACAATTTCCTGATTCGGATTGCAGGCCAATGGTGTATGCAGCAGGTGTTTTACCAGCAGGGGGTAGCTATAGGCCGAAGCAGCGTGTGTCTCAATCATTTTTCGTCTCCCGGTCTGCCTTACAGGAAATTGATTTTATCAGGCATTTGCTAATGGGGCTTCTGATAAATTCTGAGTGAGGGTATGTTTTTTACTTCCAGGCAAACAGTGGCTGCTCAAAATGCGCGACCCGTGTGTTTTTACCCAGTATTGCTACCTCTCTAAACTGGTAGGCGATTGCGGCCGTGGGCGCTGCGAACCAGTCGTTGCCGAGTGGCATTTTTATCACTGGATTGTCACTTTCGGGAATCGATTCCAGGATTGGCGAGTCACCACGCAATAGTTCGCTAACCGGTATACGATGAATCGACTCGACTTCGCCCGGGTTGGCTGTCAAATTTAGGTCTGTGCCACCCCAGACCACAACAGGTGTAATCACGAAACCTGATCGTGTGGCGTAATCGTCCAGCTTCCCTAAAATACTTCGCGCATCCAGCCTTAACCCGACCTCTTCCATCAACTCGCGTAACGCTGTTTGTTCCGGGGTTTCACCCGTGTCGATACGCCCGCCCGGAAATGCTCGCTGTCCGGCGTGATGCTTCAGTTTTGTTGCGCGGATGGTGAGAATAAACGCGGCCAGTTCGGAACCAGCCTCGCTAAAGGGTATATCGCCGATATCCGCATTCGCATTGCAGTTGGTTAAGGTAATTGCAACCGCAGCATGTTTTTTACCCGTTGTATCGATGCGTCGCAGGTCAAGTCCTGCCAGGTTGGTGGAAATATGATCGCGCAGTCGGCTATTAAAACTGAGCCGGGTACCCAGGTGTGATATCGATTGCGGGGACACTGCGACCCGGTAGATTTATAGAGATGCCGGGCGAGCTAATGGCACCGACAGATAAACACCAAATTCCTCGCCGATATCGCAACTGATACGCGCATGCACCTTGCCCTGCCGATCCTGAAACCTCTGGTGGTCGGTTACCGGGAATATGCCCTCGTGCCAGATACCGGGGTGAATATAGAGCCCCCGGCTACCATCGCACCAGAAGGCAATTACCTTGTCCGGGGACAAATCATCACCAGCCAGGGCGACCGGCACGACAAAAGGCTGTTTGTCGATCGGGTAAAACAATTGTCCGCCATCTGGGTGGTAATTTAAATGCCACAGCAAAACCCGGTCACGCGCTACGGTTTGCCGCACCGATGAAGCGACTTGCGGGTCTGTTGACCAACCCAGTACATAGTGTCCTTTTACCGCCTCATTTGACCCCATTAAAATATCACCCTTCCATTCGCCAAGGAATATACCCTCGACAATACCACCCTGGTTGCCGGTATCCTGATCTACTGGACGCCAGCCCTGCGCCGGCCAGGTGACGATTTCTATTTCGAAATTATCGGGATCATCGACCAGGCATCCGTATCCCCTGACAGATTCCTCGGTCGCTTCAATCAGTGGCACTTCGACCAGTTCAAGCGTGGGTTTTTCGTTTGCTTCGAAAATATACTTTGGGGCGGGTTGATTCATGACACTTCTCTCAAATTAATTACATTAACAACAGTAGCCTGATCCTCGCTATTCAGGCCAGTATTGAATGCCCGATTCGAATCGCTGTTTCGACCAGGACATCAAAATCTTCGTATCGACTGCGATGATTGGCTATCGCCACACGAATACAGTATCTATCACTTAGAATAGTAGAGGAAGGTGCAGCAATCCCCTGCTCCTGTAGCTCGAGCAGGATCTCTCGATTAAGATCGTTCAGTGCTTCCTCGCTTTTATCACCCGGATTGAATCGATAACAGACGATATCAAGACCGATCGGCGCAATCAGTTCCAGATTCGCCGAATTCTCTATCAATTGGCCGAGGTATTGGGCCTGATCAACATTCCTGGAGATCATTCGACCCAACCTCTGGGTACCGTGTTCCTTTAATGTCATCCAGACTTTTAATGCACGAAACGATCGACTCAGCTGTATCCCGTATTCTGAGAACCAGGCGGGACCGGAAGCCAGACCCCGCTCCGCCTTTAGCAGATACTCGGGTGTCAGGGCAAAACTGTCGTGATGGGCTTTTTCATCGCGCACTAAAACACAGCCTGCCTCGAACGGCACATGCATCCATTTGTGCAAATCAAGTGCGATCGAATGCGCCCGCTCGATGCCTGTTAATTGTTCCCGCACCGTATCAGACAGCATCGCAATAGCACCGATGGCGCCATCCACATGAAACCAGATACCATACTCGTCACACAAATCGGCTATCGCCGGCAGGTCATCGATAGCACCGGTATTGACGGTACCCGAGGTCGCAATAATACAGATCGGCTGGAACCCGGAGCGCAGGTCCTGGTCTATGCTGTCTCTTAATGCCTGCAGATTGATAGTGTAGTCGGCATTAACCGGTATTTTTCTCAGGCAGTCGCTTCCCAGGCCAAGCAGTTCAACTGCTTTTTGATTACTGCTATGTACCTCGGTTGACGCGTATACAGTCAGTTTTTTAGCCATCGACTGAATTCCCTGCCGGCGCACGTCGACTCCGGCGAGGGTATTGCGCGCTATCGTCAACCCGACCAGGTTTGCCATAGAACCACCGCTCACCAGTAGTCCGCTGGCCTCTTCGGGAAAACCTGTCACCTGCTTCATCCAGTTTAAAACCTGTATTTCGACCAGGCTCGCGGCATGGTTGCCGCCGCCCATATTCGGATTCATGACCGACGCCATAAGATCCGCCAGGGCGCCCATGATGGTGCCATTTCCCATATACCAGGCCCAAAACCGGGGATGAATAGTTCCCATCGAATAGGGGAATATATTGGTTAAAAATTCATCATAAACCTCGGCCGGATCGGCTGGCTGATCCGGCACCGGAGTTTTAAAGGTGGCCGCTACTGCCTCCGGCACGGGTTGCCATACTGGTCGCTCGGCCACGTCCGCCAAATAATCAATTGAATCGTCGATCATCTGGTGTGCCAGGGTGCGCATTTTTTCCCAGTCTTGCGGGTCCAGGGTTTCGTAGGGTTGGTTACTATTCATGATGGTGTATTATGACTTTATCGACTAAGGAGTTACAATTTTATTTGTAGCTGATTTCTGATTCCGGCACTGCCAGCACCTGAATCGGTTTATAATCGTCTGCCGTATTCCTAACACAGTAACCGGAGTGAACCATGTCTAAAAATACCGTAACGATTACTGACAACCGCAATGGCGAACAGGCGGAATTTGACATTCTCGACCCGGTTATCGGCAATTCAACCATCGACGTGCGCCAGCTAGCATCCAAACTCGGATTCTTTACCTACGATCCCGGTTTTCAGGCCACTGCAAGCTGTAAGAGTAAAATCACCTATATCGATGGTGACGCCGGTATCCTGCGGTATCGTGGATACCCCATTGAGCAACTGGCACAGCATAGTAACTATATGGAAGTCAGTCATTTATTGATGTATGGCGAACTACCCACTAACGAAGAATACAATAATTTTGTCAATTCGATTACCAACCACACCCTGGTACACGAAGGGCTGGTGCAGTTCATCAATGGTTTTCACAACGACGCCCATCCAATGGCGATCATGGTAGGCGTGGTCGGTGCACTATCCGCTTTTTATCACGACTCACTCGACATTACCAATCCAGAGCATCGTGATTTGTCGGCGCACCGGTTGCTGGCAAAAATGCCGACTATAGCCACACTTAGTTATCGGCACGCCAACGGTTTACCTCCGATCTATCCGCGAAACGATTTCGGTTATATCGAAAATTTTCTCCATATGATGTTCAGTTTCCCGACCGAGGAGCGGCCAATCAGCAAGGTTGCGATACGGGCGATGGAACTGGTATTCATTCTTCATGCCGATCACGAGCAAAATGCAAGCACTTCAACGGTAAGACTATCGAGCAGCTCGGGTGCTAACCCATACGCCTGCATTGCCGCCGGAATTGCCTCATTATGGGGACCTGCGCACGGCGGCGCCAACGAGGCTGTGATTCGCATGCTCGATGAGATTCATGATCCAGCCCAAATTTCCAACTATGTCAGCCGGGCGAAAGATAAAAATGACAATTACCGATTGATGGGTTTTGGTCACCGAATCTATAAAAACCACGACCCGAGGGCGACTATTATTCGGAAGGCCTGTAATGAACTGCTCGAAGAGATGGATACGATCAACCAGCCGATGTTTGAAATTGCCAAGGAACTGGAACGCATAGCCCTCGAAGATGAGTATTTTATTGAACGCAATCTCTACCCGAACGTCGATTTTTATTCCGGTATCATCTTTCTCGCGATGGGTATTCCGATGAACATGTTCACCGTCATATTCGCGATGGCGCGTACCATCGGCTGGATCTCGCAATGGAGTGAAATGATGTCGGACGCCGAGGCAAAAATAGGACGACCGCGGCAACTCTACAAAGGTGCGATCGACCTCGACTATGTGCCGATTGACAAACGCTAATTCACCGCCGATTAATAAACCCTGAATACCAACGAGAATTCCCAAATGTTACAGGTCTACCGCAAACACATCGATGAGCGCGCCCAGCAGGGCGTGCCGCCAAATCCACTGGATGCGCAGCAAGTTGCCGACCTGGTCGAGTTGATCAAGAATCCCCCGGCCGGCGAAGAAAATTACCTGTTGGAACTGCTCACACAGCATGTGCCGGCGGGGGTTGATGAAGCCGCCTACGTCAAGGCCGGTTTTCTCGCCGCGATTACCCGCGGTGAAATCTCGACCTCGTTTATCGACAGGGTCAGGGCGGTGGAAATTCTCGGCACCATGCTGGGCGGGTACAACATCGAACCACTTATCAGCAGTCTCGATGACGCTGAAACCGCCCCGGCAGCGGCGACCGCGCTGTCATATACGCTGCTGGTATTCGATGCCTTTCACGATATCGTCGAAAAATCCGAAGCGGGCAATGTCCATGCCAGGCAGACACTGGAATCATGGGCGAAGGCCGAATGGTTCACGTCGAAATCACCGCTTGCCGAGAAGATCACGGTTTCAGTTTTCAAGGTGCCTGGAGAAACCAACACCGACGACCTGTCCCCGGCCCAGGATGCCTGGTCCCGCCCCGATATTCCGTTGCACGCCAATGCGATGTTGAAAAATCCACGCGAGGGGCTGACTGAAAAGCCGCTCGAAAAAGTCGCAGAACTCAAGGCTCTCGGGCATCCACTTGCTTATGTTGGTGATGTCGTCGGCACCGGATCGTCGCGCAAATCGGCAACCAACTCGGTGCTGTGGCACATGGGCAACGACATTCCTTACATTCCAAACAAGCGCAATGGTGGTTACTGCTTCGGCAGCAAGATCGCCCCCATCTTTTTCAATACCATGGAAGATGCTGGTGCGCTGCCGATCGAAATGGATGTCTCGAAGATGGAAATGGGCGATGTCATCGATGTCTACCCCTACCGGGGCAAGGCCACCCGTCACGACAGCGATGAAGTCATCGCCACTTTCGAGCTCAGCACCAATGTACTCAAGGACGAAGTGCAGGCCGGCGGACGCATACCGCTGATCATTGGGCGTGGTCTGACCGAGCGTGCACGCAAGGCGCTCGGCCTCGGTGACAACGATATATTTGAAAAAC
>JAPUFZ010000013.1 GCA_027293245.1 Gammaproteobacteria bacterium | reverse complement strand
AGCCCGCATTTCTCACCAGGATGACGGGCCCTCGCTTGTTCTTTGAATCCACAAGGGATTTTCTTCAGTCGGCAATACGCACTGTTATTCCGCTCCTTCAGAAAATCCCTTGTGAATCCAAAGCCCTGCGCGATGATGTGCAAGGAAGCACGAATGCGGTGTAGGCAGGAGCCGGGAACCGCCATCCCGCCCCCTGGTGAGAATTGCGGGCTAGTCGTCACCATTTTGATCCCGCCTTATTGTCTGAACCAGCGCTGATTAAGAGCGCCAATGATCTTGATGGGATAATCCTGCCTGCCGAGTGTGCCATTGTATCGTGCCAGCGCCCTCATCAAATCATTGGACTCCATGTCCATGTAGTAGCGTAAGATTGTACAACCCAGACGCAGGTTGGTCCGCACGCGAAACAGGTTGGTGTCCGATATACCAATTTCTTCGAGCCAGAAAGGCATAATTTGCATCAGACCACGAGCACCGGAAACAGAGATGGCAAACCGGTCAAAACGACTCTCCACTTCGATCACTGCCAGTACCAGTTCCGGCGGCAAGTTTACCCGGGTAGCCTCGTAATGCAGTCGCTTCAACAGGCTGATACGGGTTTCCGGATCCTCGATGAAAGGTTCCAGTCGTCTGGACATGTCCAATAGCCAGACTTCAGCATCGAATCGGTCATCAAAACCGGCATCGGAGGATATTGCTTCCTGCAATAGCTGCCGTAGTTCGGACTCTGGTTGCGAAGTGGATGAATAGGCTGCAGCAACGATTAACATTGACAGCAATGGCGTCAACCACAGTAAACGCAGTTGTGTTAATTTGGAGCGCATGCCGGGCTGATCAGTTTTTCGAGGAATTCAGGTAGTTCTGTGAGTGCAATATCCTGCACCGAGTCGTCGCGACGTCCTTTATACTCAAATTGCTTTGCATCGATTCCACGTTCGCTCAAAACAATGCGGTGAGGTACCCCAATTAAATCCATATCTGAAAACATGACACCGGGACGCAATGGACGATCATCGAGTAAAACCTCGATGCCGCGTTCTATACACAGCGCGTAGAGTTGTTCCGCCTGTTTCTTGACAGTTTCCGATTTGTGATAATTGATTGGACAAATAACCAGTCGAAACGGTGCCAGGGCATCTGGCCAGAATATTCCGCGTTCATCATTATTTTGCTCGATGGCGGCTGCTACAACGCGTGTTATGCCAATGCCATAACAACCCATCAAGGTGAAATTGGCTTTACCATTTTCGTCGAGCACAGTCGCCTGCATGGATTCGCTATATTTTTGCCCGAGCTGGAATATGTGGCCGACTTCGATACCGCGTAAAATTTTCAACTTGCCATTTCCGTCCGGACTCGGGTCACCTTCCTCGACATTTCGAATATCGACGACTGCAGGTTCGTCACAATCTCGACCCCAATTGGCATTGATATAGTGCTGGTCGTCGGAATTTGCGCCGCATACAAAATCACCGACCAGTGCGGCACTGCGGTCGACCCAGGTTTTGAGATCTAGTCCGACAGGACCGATCGAGCCAATATCGTTACCCAGAATCGATTTGATTTTTTCCCGATCGGCCAGTTTTAGCGGACTTGCAACGCCCTCAAGCCTGGCCGCCTTGATTGCATTGAGTTCGTGGTCACCGCGAAGTACCAGGGCCACCAGGCCGCCATCCGCGGCATCGGCAATCAGGGTTTTCAGGCACTTTTTGACATCGAAGGAAGCAGAGGCGGCAAGATCTTCGATCGTATAGAGACCGGGTGTATCGATGGTTTCTATCGGCTTGCTGGCCTGTGCACGCCTGGATTCATGGGGAATTGCCTCGGCCATTTCAACATTGGCCGCATACTGGCTCAGGTCGGAAAATGCGATGGCGTCTTCACCCGAGTCTGCGAGCACATGGAATTCATGGGATCCACTACCGCCAATGGTGCCGGAATCGGCGGTGACGGATCTATAGGCGAGGCCAAAACGATCAAAAATATTACTGTATGCCTGATACATTAAATCGTAGGTCTGCTGCAGGCATTCCTGGTTTAGATGAAACGAATAGGCATCTTTCATGATGAACTCGCGTGACCGCATGACCCCGAAACGAGGTCGAATTTCATCGCGAAACTTGGTCTGTATCTGGTAAAAATTAATAGGTAGTTGCTTATAGCTTTTTACTTCGCGCCTGAAAATGTCAGCTATGACTTCTTCGTGCGTGGGTCCAATGCAATAGTCACGCTGGTGGCGGTCTTTGAGGCGTAGTAGCTCGGGTCCAAACTGGTCCCAGCGTCCCGATTCCTGCCACAGTTCAGCCGGTTGGACCGCCGGCATTAACACCTCCAGTGCTCCGGCCTTATTCATTTCTTCACGTACTATTTTTTCAACTTTTCGCAGAATCATCAAACCTATCGGCATCCAGCTATAAATTCCGGAAGCGAGCCTGCGGATCATGCCGGCTCTAAGCATGAGCTGATGGCTTATGATTTCAGCGTCAACAGGGGTTTCTTTGAGTGTTGCCAGGTGGAAGCGGGAGGCTTTCATAGTTTTGTTGAAACGGAATCCGGTTGAAAAAAATATACAAACAGGCCATCGCCGCAGCGGCTGACCGGGAAATGCGGGTATTATAGTGGAGAGCTTGCCTGAAACTTAAGCAAAATAAATAGATTAGCTGCAAAATTCGGCTATGTCTTTTTCAGCGCTCTCCCGGCGTGATTCAATTTCTTCAGTCGTCATATAGCGGGAAGTGCCGTCAGTGTTTTTCAATCTAATTCTGGAACTGGTATTTATTACCTGCAAATCGCCCCTGGCCTGGTCGCATGCCTGTTTTGCCTGGTCTTCCGGAACCTTCGAACTGGAGCTACCATTGCTGGCAGTTTCAGGGGCTGACTCGCTGGTAGACAACCTAGGCAGGGGCTTACCAGGATTACTGGGCGCACCAATCACCCTAACCGATTGAGATGTGACGGAATTGGGCGGTGCATCGCCGTAATGGACGTTGCCATCTTCATCTATCCACTTATGAATTTCTCCAGCGTAAAGTGAGGATGAAACCAGCGCAACGAGGAATACTAGACGCCTCATATTGGTTACTTTTATCTTCATTTCTAATAGTTTACGAGCGAAAGGTAAATCTGTCATCAATTATTACTATGAACATGTAACACTATTATGATAGTGGACATTTCCGGGAAGGCAATCGGTTTGCATTTAAAGTTAACCGAGCATATAAATAAACTCTATCGAGTGTTATAAAAATAATATATACTACCGCCCCTGATTATCCGAGGTGTTCTGCTCGATGAGTGATCGACGCCTAAAGGTTTTTCATACTGTTGCCAGGCTTCTGAGTTTTACCAAGGCAGCAAATGCGCTGCATATGACCCAGCCGGCGGTTACCTTTCAGGTTCGACAATTGGAAGAGTATTTCAATACACGCCTTTTTGACCGCACCCACAACAAGGTCTCCCTGACGCCAACGGGCGAGAAAGTATCTGATTTTGCCGAGCGTATCTTTGATCTCTATAGCGAAATGGAGAACTCGGTTCGTGATTTGACCGGTGAAATTAGCGGCGCTTTGACGATAGGCGCGAGTACCACAATTGCGGAATATATGCTTCCTGCCTTACTGGGCGAATTCAAAAATCGATATCCGGAAATTAACCTGCAACTTAAGGTATCCAATTCAGAAGGTATCGTGTCGATGGTGGAGCATAACGTGATTGATCTTGGTATTGTCGAGGCGCCGGTAACCAATAAGAACCTGATTGTCGAGGTTTGTCATGATGATCATCTCGTTGTTGTGACCGCGCCAGAACATGAGTTAGCCAAAAGTGGCAGCATGGTCAAACCAGAACAACTAACACAGTATCCGTTCGTGTGTCGTGAACAAGGTTCCGGCACCCGTGAAGTCATTACCCAATACCTGATTGATGAAAATATTAATCCTGCCAAGATGAATTATTGTATGGAGCTCGGTAGCCCTGAAGCGATTAAAGGCGCAGTCGAAGCCAATATGGGTATATCGATTTTATCGCGATCAACTATTGCTAAAGAATTAAAGCTTAATACCCTGGCTGAATTACAACTGGATCCACCGCTGACACGACCTTTCTCATTTGTACGTCAACGACAAAAATTTCGTGTCAGCATCATGGAGGAGTTACTGAAATTTGCGCATGAGTACTGCCGGCGTAATCCGTGAGTCATGAATCAAGCGCAAAAGATAAAACGCTTGCTGTCGCAACTGGATAAGACGCATCAGCAGGCCGTTTTCGACTATGCGACTTTTCTGGTACAGCAATATAGCATTGATAAAACCAGAGAAACTGATCGCAAACCGGCGGCCATAGAAAGACCTGAACGGGAAACCGTGATTGCAGCGATTAAAAGATTGAAGAAAACCTACCCTATGCTCGATACCGATATCATGCTCATTGAAACCTCAGCATTAATGGGACAACATATATTGAAGGGGCGAGAGGCACCTAAGGTAATTGATGAACTACAATCTATATTCCAGGCAAAATACGAGCAGTATCTCGATCGATGATTAATGTTTTAAAGCAATGGTATCAACGCTATTTCACCGACCCACAAACGGTGATATTCGCTTTCATATTAATTTCCGGATTTTTGTTAATCGTCTTAATGAATGCGCATCTTATGCCCATTCTGATCGGTATCATAATCGCCTACCTGTTCGAGGGTCTGGTAGTGCGAATGGAGCAAATTAAACTGAACCGTACCATCGGTGCGAGTTTTGCGACGGCTTTGATGCTCGCTGGAATCGTCCTGATCCTGTTTGTATTATTGCCGCTGCTATCGAGGCAGGTCAGCGAATTAATCCTTGAAATCCCAACCATGTTTGGTAAAGGCCAGCGACTGTTGTCGCAATTGCCGGAACGTTATCCTGACTTTATCTCGACGCAACAGGTTGAGGATATGGTCACCTTTGCACGTACTGAAGTCACTTCCCTGGGGCAGCGGGTAGTGAGCATGTCGCTGGCTTCGGTAGTGGGCGTAATTACCTTTTTGGTTTACCTGATACTGTTGCCGCTAATGGTATTTTTCTTTCTCAAAGATAAGGAGCTGATTCTCGGCTGGCTTGGCGATTTTTTGCCGGACGAGCGCAGATTAGTAAGGAAAGTATGGAACGACATGGACCTGAAAATTGCCAGTTATGTGCGTGGTAAGTTCATTGAGATTATCGTAATCTGGGTTTCGATTTATATCGCATTTGCGTTGATGGGGCTTAACTACGCGATGTTACTCGGGTTACTGGTCGGGCTTTCGGTTATCGTGCCTTATGTCGGTGCTACCGTGGTTACTATTCCCGTGGCTTTGGTCGCTTTTTCGCAATGGGGCATATCTTCCGAATTTGGTTACTTGATGGGAATTTATGCGCTTATTCAGTTCCTGGACGGTAATTTACTGGTACCCCTGCTTTTTTCGGAAGTGGTTAATTTACACCCGATAGCGATTATTGTTGCGGTCGTGTTTTTTGGGAGCCTGTGGGGTATCTGGGGCGTATTTTTTGCAATTCCCCTGGCTACCCTGGTACAGGCCATTATTAAAGCCTGGCCCGAACAGGAAACCATTATCGAGAAAACCAGTTAGCCCGATCATGTAATCCTTCCTTAAGCAGGAACTCCTGAATACCGATTGTTAAGTGACGACAATCGCTTGTACATTGATAACAGTATTTATAACATACGCCACTAAGGCTTGATTTAGGGGTGTCCCTGATTAATTCTGAGTCGTTCAGAGCTGATCTCCTGAGGATTCCTGGCATACGAATAGCACAGAGGTGCACAAATGTTCAAAGGTAGTCTAGTAGCGTTGGTAACACCGATGTCCAGCGATGGTTCTGTCGATTACTCACAACTTGAAGCGTTAATTGATTTTCATGTGGAACAGGGTAGTAACGCCCTGGTGATTGCGGGGACTACCGGGGAGTCTGCAACACTGACCCCGGAAGAACATTGCACATTGCTGAACCGGAGTTTCGAAATCATCAATCAACGTTTACCGATGATAGCCGGCACTGGCGCCAATTCGACTGCCGAGGCGATTGAACTGACGCAATGTGCAAAAAAAGCCAGGGCAGATGCCAGCCTTCAGGTCACACCCTACTACAATAAACCCACCCAGAAAGGCCTGATTTTGCATCACCAGGCGATTGCCGAAGCCGTCGATATCGCGCAAATACTCTATAATGTGCCGGGGCGTACTTGCTGTGACATGCAGGCTGAAACCGTAGCGGAACTCGCCAGGACAGGCAATATCGTCGGCATAAAAGAGGCGACTGGAAGCATGCAACGACTGGCCGAAATCAAGAAGTTGGTGAGTGACGATTTTGCCTTACTAACCGGTGATGATTCGACTACCTGTGACTTTATATTAAATGGCGGGCATGGCGCGATATCTGTTACCGCTAATGTGGTGCCCGCGAAGATGGCTGCCTTGTGCCGTCTTGCATTAGAGGGTAAAGAATCAGAAGCCCGCAGCATCGATGCCGAAATAGCTGATTTGCACCGTTTATTATTCA
>JAPUFZ010000129.1 GCA_027293245.1 Gammaproteobacteria bacterium | reverse complement strand
CGCTCGTAGATCTCAAAATGTCCGAGTGCTGTATAGTCGACCAGGGTCTGACTAAAAGACTTCAGGTTTTCCAGGACCGCCTTAACACCCACTTCTTTAGATTCGAACTCGGCCAGGTCACACATCGCAACCAGCACTTCCTGCCGCTCGGTCAGGAGATCTTTGATGGTTTGCTCCATTTTGTGGCGGCGGTCATTTTCTGCTGAAACTTTCTTTGCTATTTCTGCGATAGTGTCAATATGCGAATCACTCACGAGTAACCTCTCAGGTAAGAATTGTCCTCTAAACTCTCTGATTATTTTGCAGCTGAATACGATAGCGGCGAATTACTTATAACATGCCAGCTGGTTCAGTAATTCAGTCGATGCCTGTCCACCTGCTACTCTTGTGTGATGGCATACGGTGTTGCTATCGAACACTGACAAATGACATAATGCCACAGTTTTTACCGAGGCGCGACACCTACGCAGTGTGATAGAAAAATATGGAATAATTCACATTTTTTTATGCGCATAACAAGTCTTGTTAGAGCACCGGGCCTGGCGCTACCCGGAAATTATAGATAACAGGCAAGTGATTGAGAATTATGATGAATTCCAGGATTACCGAGCAGATAACCCGGCTCGAAATGATGTATTCAGAACAGGAATATACGATCCAGTCACTGAACGAAATCGTGGCCCGGCAAACTGGCGAAATCAGCGATCTAAAGTCCGAATTGCAAGCGCTTAAACTACACTACCAGGAACTGAAATCGGAACTGCCGGATCAGTTGAACGATATCGAAAAACCGCCCCATTATTAGCCATGTCCGAAGCCGCCGACTTGAGTAAGGAAGCAAAATTCTTAGGCAACCTCGATCAGGAAATTTACCGAAACCTGAATATTACGGTAGTCGAAGACGGTGTCATCATCGACTGGTTTCAATCTCCGGATCACCTGCAATTCAAACACTCGTATACCGAACCACGGCTAATCAGGCGACTTCAACCCAGGCAGGCCCTGGTTAAGGCCTGTAACAATAAACAACACAGTATAAACCGGATACTGGATCTGACCGGGGGCTGGGGCATCGATAGTCTAATTTTGGCTTATCATGGCCGCAACGTGACCATGCTCGAACATAATGAACTGGTGTATCACGTCGCTTCTTATTCGTTGAATTACGCCAGATCGATACAGCATACCCGGGCGGCGGCGGAGTGTATCGAAATAATCCATATCAATAGCCTCGATTTTCTGCTGGCCCTTAAAGACTCAAAAATTTACGACTGTATTTACCTGGACCCTTTGTTTCCGGATCACAAATCCAGCGCAAAACCAGCCGGGGAAATGCAAATCCTGCAACATTTAACCCAAAACCAGGATATCGATCAATGTTTTGAGCTGGCATTAGAAAAAGCGGGAAAACGAGTGGTAGTGAAAAGGCCTGCCAAATCGAGACCCATCTCGGACCTGTCAGCAGATCTGGTTTACCGGGAGAAAACCATTCGCTACGATGTCTACCTGACTAATCGCGGAAATTATTAAACTGTAATGGAATACCGAGATTGGCCGCCTTCAGCAGTTGCATAACTTGTTGCAGGTCATCCCGCTTCTTGCCGTTGACCCGCACCTGTTCGCCCTGGATGGCTGACTGGACCTTTAATTTTGACTCCTTGATGAGTTTAACAATCTTGCGCGCAAGGTCCTTATCCAGCCCTTCCCGGACCAGCACCTGTTGGCGCGCCCTTTTATTCATTTCGACGACATCGGAAAATTCGAGACAACTGACATCGATACCGCGCTTCGACATCTTCTCTTTCAGAATCGGCGTCATCTGCTTGATCTGAAATTCAGATTCAGTGCTCAGGGTTAACTGATTTTCCGACTGTTCGATACGCGCATCGGAACCCTTGAAGTCGTATCTTGTGCCAATTTCGCGATTGGCCTGATCGATGGCGTTGCTTAATTCGTGATGATCGACTTCGGAAACAATATCAAATGAGGGCATAAAATTTGTACCAGCTAGGGATTGACAGTAAGAACACTAAAATCGTGGTTGAAATTATAATCTGGAACTGCCAGATTTTGAAACTGATTTTGAGCGCGCAGCGCACGACCGGCAAAGTCGTATCTGGCTTTACTACAGGATTCTCGAACGCTGTACTCGTCATCCAGAACCAGCGGGCATCCATAATCGGTGCCGGTAGCGTAGGCGACAAAGTATTTCGCATCCCTGGAGCGTAATCGATTTTGGGCATAATCGGGCTGCCGACTGGAACTGGACTCCGGATCCTGCAAATCGACTGCTGGTTGATCGAGCATGGCGATCAGGCGATCGGATCTTCGAACCAGCAAAATCCTCAGGTTATCCTGTTGCAGCCAGACCGGACGATCGAAGGGTATCTGGCCTAGTGTGAAACGGTAACTGGAGTGAATCGTCGATGGCTTAAAATCGATTGTATAGTCGATCACGACAAACAACAGAGCGATCGCCAGCAATGTCATCGCCCATTGGGTGGCACGAACTAATAATTGCCGCTTATTCAACGATGTCTTTATTTCACCCTATAGCGGGCATTCGGTGGTATTGCCCCCGCAAGCGGCACCTTCGGCTATCCAGTTGATAAACATATCGTAATCGACCCGGGCATTAGTACCGAGAGGCTGACCAGTATTAAATCCAGTTCTTAAACCCCCATAGTGGTGTGTGTCGGAGGGCTTTTTCAAGATCAGGCTGTCCTCTATAGTTTCCAGATTTACCCTGGCCAACACCTGCTCATAAAAACCCAGCGATGGTGTACCAACTGAAGGCAAGCCCTGGGGCTGGGTTGCGTCGGCTACCCACCAGACCGGAATTTCGGAAACGACACCGCCCGTAGTGCCACCGCCGGTCGAATGACAGGTGTTTGCGCAAGTGGCCAGTCGAGCGGAAATATCGGTGTAAAAGGTTAAGCTCCGCGGCGTTTTCGCGAGTGTCGTATCGACCATGATGGTGACATCGTCGCTCGATGAAGTCGCCG
>JAPUFZ010000128.1 GCA_027293245.1 Gammaproteobacteria bacterium | reverse complement strand
GCTGGCAAGGGTCTTCAGTTCTAACTCACTAAGCCATTCGGATTGATTTTCCAGAATTATTTCGCACATCAGCGCAATCGGCAAGACTGGTACCACGTTGGTAATTTCAGCCATCAGCCGCCGGCTTAGTTTTTCTATATGCTCGAATCGCGTAGACTGGTCCATCGTGCTCAGATCAATCGCAGGTTGCTGGGAATACTGAAATATTGATAGGGGATTGCCGAAATTGACACTCGCATAGCCAAATCGCAGTCTGCGTTTTTCTCGCCTCATGAACAAGGTTTTAAGGAAAAATTTAACTGTCGTTTTGACGACAAACCATAGGCTTCTTCTGGATGCCTCAGGATCGAGCTTGCGTACTAAACTCATGTCTTCGATCACGCGATCGTAATTGATTCCAACGGGTACAAACACCACATCACGATCAATATCGGCATGATAATCGCGTAGCATGTAATCGAGAAATCCTTGCTTTGGTTCGCGTATCAAACCATCGCGGGTTAATCCGCCTTCCAGAAAGACCGCCTGGCATACACCCGCGCGTGTCGCCAGGTTGACGTAGCGTTCAAGTACGCGTCGGTACAGGGCATTGCGTGAGTTGCGGCGAACAAAAAATGCCCCCATCGATTTGATCAGCGTCTGCAAAGGCCAGATTCTTGCCCACTCACCCACTGCATAGGATAGTGCGGTTTTCTCCGCTATCAGAAAAGACACAAGCACATAGTCCATATTGCTGCGGTGATTCATCACGAATACGACAGTTGAATTTGGATCAATATTTTTTAGTTCGCCCTGATCATAAAGTCCTACTCGGACCCGGTACAACATGCGTCCCAGTGTTTTCGCGAGCCAGTATCCGAAACGGAAATATATGTAGGCATTAAACGATGGGGCAATTTCGTTGGCGTAACGAAATACTTTCGTCTGCACCACTTCCTTTGGCATCTGGTGCTCGTTCGCATAGGCTTTCATCGTTTCAACCACCTTGTCATCGAATACCAGTTGATCTACCAGCGCCTGTTTGCGGGTGAGTTGAAAAGGCCTGATTTCGATATCAAGCCGGGTATTAACTTCCTCGATAACCCGGTTCACACGCCGGCGTAGATACCAGCGAAACCCGGGCAGCAGTATGCGATCCAAAAACAAAAGCAACGCGGTGATCAGCAACAAAGAAAATAGCCAAATCGGCAGTGTAATCGAAGCTTCCATATGGAAAAAAGGGGCGCACTAGCTTAATAGGTAGTAATAGAGTAAACCAATGTCAGCCGTAAGTCGCCGCTCGTATCTATAAGATCGAACCTCAATATTGCGGATATTGCCTGGCCAGAGAGAGAATTTCTCTGACACCGTTATAACGATGCATCGACAGACAATCGGGTCTGTGTCGACTGCCGATGCGAAGTTAAACCTCAGCTATCGGCGCCCGCCGCCTGGGACCCGGCACGGGCAGCATTAGCCTTTTCCATCGCTATCTTGGTTTCCTGGTAGCGATAAATTAAACTTGACCTTGCTTACATTCTCATAGTATTTTAGTCTGGTACGAATAAAACTGGCAATTGTTTACGGTAATGATCAACACGACTCACACGAATCTGCAATCAATAGCACTGATGCCCAGCGCAACAGTGGTTCTGGTGGTGTCTATCGTCGTCGTGGGAGAATCCATGCCGTAGCGGTTTGTTAGACATTTTTTCTAAAAACCCTTCGGCGTGAGCCGAGGGGTTTTTTTTTGGCCATAAGTTTTTAACTGGAAACCAGAATATGACTATTTCAGCCATCGAACCAGATCTCCATCCACAGCATCAATTGTCCGGGTCGCAACTTCTCATCAAATTGCTTGAGCGCCAGGGTGTCACCCATATCACTGGTATACCGGGCGGCGCTAATTTACCGATGTATGATGCGCTCAGCCGTTCCAGTATCAAACACGTACTGGCGCGACATGAGCAGGGAGCAGGTTTTATTGCCCAGGGCATGGCGCGAGTCAGTGGCGAGGCGCAGGTTTGCTTTGCCAGTTCGGGGCCAGGTGCCAGCAATTTGATCACGGCAGTGGCCGATGCCAAAATGGATTCCATACCGCTGATTGCGATTACCGGTCAGGTCCCCCAGGCCATGATTGGTACTGATGCGTTCCAGGAAATCGATACCTTTGGTCTAATGCTCCCCATTACTAAACACAACTGGATGGTGCGCTCGGCCGGGGAATTGCTTCAAGTGGTTCCACAGGCGTTCCAAATTGCGTTATCCGGTCGACCTGGTCCGGTTTCAATCGATATTCCCAAGGACGTGCAGAAACAGCTGATTGAGGTAGAGAGCTTGCCAGAGCCTGGAGCGCGGGAAGCCAATCCAGCATTTGAGAAACAGCTAGTTGAATCGATGCTTGGCAAAATTAAAAATTCACAGCGGCCGATCTTGATGGTAGGGGGCGGCATCGTTTATGCCCATGCCTGCCAGGCATTGATTGATTTTGCCGAGCAACTGGATCTTCCAACCGTACAAACTTTCATGGGGCTAGGTATTTTGCCTTCGCGGCATCCGCTGTCACTCGGCATGCTGGGCATGCACGGTGCCCCCTATACCAATCTGGTGCTGGAGGAATGTGATCTGGTGATCGGCCTGGGAGTGCGGTTTGATGATCGTGCCACCGGAAAAGTGGCCGCGTTTTGCCCGAAGGCCGAAATTATTCACGTTGATATCGACGACAGTGAAATTGGTAAAATCATGTATCCGGCGCTATCGATTCGCGCCGATGTGGGTGAGGTACTGGAAATGGCCAATGCGATGCTTGAGGCCAGTCCGCGACCCATTTGGCGGGAACGAGTGGAACAGCTGAAACAAAGTTATCCCCTGATACTTAACGGACAGGACGATCTGTTTCGTCCCTACGGGGCCATCAAAGCAGTGGCTTCGTTGCTGGATGATTCAGTTAACATCACCACCGATGTCGGACAGCACCAGATGTGGGTAGCCCAGGCCTACCCGTTTAACCGACCGCGCCAATGGGTGAGTTCCGGTGGCCTGGGTACCATGGGCTTTGGCCTGCCTGCTGCCATCGGCATGGCACTGGCACAACCCGAACGCAAAGTGATTTGCTTTTCCGGTGACGGCAGCTTAATGATGAATATCCAGGAACTGGCTACCGCGGCGGAACAGGGCCTGGATATTAAGATTATCATTCTTAACAATCGTCACCTCGGCCTGGTTCGTCAACAACAAACTTTGTTTTACGATAAAAACCTCTCGGCAGTGAAATTCCAACAGAACGTGGATTTTGTCCTAACGGCCAGGGCCATGGGATTGAAAGCCGTGGACCTGGGAGCATCGGATAACCCGTTGGAAGCACTTGAGTCTGCTCTTTTGGAACACGGTCCCTGGGTCATTAATCTGCCAATAAGTGAAACCGAAATGGTATTTCCGATGGTCGCCCCCGGCAGTGCTAATCGGGATATGATTTATGGAGACAGCGCATGAAATCTAAAACCTTATCTGTATTGATCTTTTTGAGACCCAGGCGCAAATTTGGCTTAATATCGAGACGGAATTCCAAAACCGAGATGTGTTTTTACATTCATTACTCGATGCACTTAAAAAATAACAAAAAGAGTACAATGACTGGAATAGGTTAAAAAAGAATTGGCCCACCAGAAGGTTTTTATATAATGAGGTTGCATTAGACTATGGTATCTTCCGATATTCCATTAAAGCGCAAACTGGCGGCGATATTCTATGGCGACGTCGTCGGTTACAGCCGGCTTACTGGTCAGGACGAAGAGGGTACGCATCGCATACTTAGCAGCTATCTGGATGCTTTAACTGATGCTATCGAAGATCACAATGGCAAGGTCGTGCACTTTGCTGGCGATGCAGTGCTTGCCGATTTCTACACAGTGAAAGATGCACTCAGTTGCGCAGTCAGCGCGCAGCAAGATATTAAAACTCGTAATCAGGATTTTAGTGA
>JAPUFZ010000127.1 GCA_027293245.1 Gammaproteobacteria bacterium | reverse complement strand
TTCGCATAGTCCTGGTGATAGCTCTCATCACCCGCGATCGGATAAAAGGTATCGGCCGCAAGTATCGGGGTTACCACGGTCTGATCGGGAAACATTTCGACGACCTGCTGCCTGGATTTTTCTGCAATGGCTCTTTCTTCGGCAGTGGCAACAAATACGGCGCTGAGGTAACTATGGCCCTTGTCACAAAACTGACCCCTGGAGTCGAATGGGTCCACATTGACCCAATAATGATCCAGAATGCCTGCATAATCGACTATTTTGGGGTCGTAGGTGATCTCGACTGCCTCGTAATGTCCCGTATGGTTGCCATTGTAAGTAGGGTTTTTTAGCTCACCACCGGTAAACCCCGATACCACATTGCTGACCCCATGCAGTGCATCAAAATCCGCCTCCATGCACCAGAAGCAACCACCGGCCAGAGTAGCCTTGGCGGCTACTGCAGTTTGCGCAGTCAATAATAACAGTGGTATCAAAATCAATCGGTTAGTAAATTTCATCGTACTTTATCCAGTAAGTTATAAATTCAGTCGGTTCGACTCCTTACTACATCAATTAGTTCAGCCGGTTTCCGGCGTAGGTGGAATACTGCACTAAAAATTACCCGTTTAACACCAGCTTGCCTGGTTACCCTGGTTCTCCATTAGCTCAACCACGTTAGCTTCAATAATTCGATAACCGACATTGCCAAATAATTTTTGCCAGCTTATCACGCTGGCGCTTTAGATGAGGTCTAGGAAATGCAGTTCTTTATCGAGGCCTGCCCTCGATCACTGTTGATTTAAATAATTTTGCTTAACTTCGTCAATGGGTGATCGACTGCCAGTCCATGCCTGTGCAGTTGGCAACGGCAGGAAAATCCACTGGCGAGTAACTTTTTCGAATTTCCGCTCGTAATACCCTGCCAGTTAAGTCTGAATATGTCATCGCTCAGGCCCTGGTTTTCACGCTCGTGACCAAAAAGCCCTGCCATACCGCAGCAACCGGCATTTTTTATCGTCAAACACAAACCCAGACTTGCAAAAATCGTTTGCCAGTCCTGCGCCGATTGCCGGTCGGCGGTTTGTTCCATGCAGTGCGGTAGTAGCAGGTACTCCTCATCCGCTGCATTGTAACTACTCCCTGCTAATTCAAGCTTGCCCTCCTTAATCTGGGTCGCAAGCCAGTGCTCAATCGACCAGATACGATAGTCGGGTGGATTTTCTAGCATCTCAGCATACTCCTTTTCATGCATCAACCGGGTCACAATCTCCACGCTTAACAGTGGCCGCCCGGTTGCCGCCAGGCGCTTTACCTGTTCAACCTGATTAATAGCCTGGCGTTTGAATTTATCTCTAAACCCCTTCACATGCAGCGCCTTGCCGCTGGGCAGTAGCGGGGCAACCAGAACTTCATACCCTAGTTTTTGCAGAAAATCGTAAGCCGCAAGTAATACCTCAGCGCTGTAGCCGGCATTGAAACTATCGGGAAGTAGTATCAACTCATTATCGTTAATGGAATCTATACCGGGCAAACTATCGCGATGCAGGCAGATAGCATTTCGACTGGCTAATCCCTTGCTTAAGGAGACAGAAAATCGCGGCGCTGAAACGATCCCAAACACCGATCGTAATAGTGTTTTGGATAGTGGATTCTGAGTCACAATATTGGCAAGACCCGGTACCAGTGATGCAATAGCGCTGAAGCTTTCCAGGCCCGCGAAGATACTATCTCGAAGTTTTCGCCTGTGCCTTTGATGATAGTGTTGCAAAAATGATGATTTCAGATCAGGTATATCGACTTTGAGGGGGCAGCTATAGGAGCAGGATTTACACGACAGGCAGGCGTTTAGTGATCGATAAAGCTCATCCTCGAGTGCCGGGATCAGTGTCGATTCTGGACTGACTGACTGTAACCGCGCCCACTCGCGCAGCATCGCGGCGCGCCCCTTGGGCGACAGGGTCTTGTCTTTAGTCGCCTTGTAGGATGGACACATGGCATCATTTACCTGCCAGCTAAAACAGGTCGCATTGCCATTACATTTAATAGCCGAGTCGTATTGCCGGGCCCATTCGGGTTCGATCTGTTGATCGAAAGTACCGCGAAATGGCACCTCGTCAATTTTTTCAACTGCATATGGACTGCCGTCAGAAACGGCCAGTTTTCCCGGGTTGAACACATTTTCCGGGTCGAAAGCGGTTTTGATCGCATGCAATACCGGCATCAAATGCGCGCCGAAAAACATCGGCGAATACTCACCCCGGTAGCCACGACCGTGTTCCCCCCATAACAGGCCACCATATTGCTTGACCAGTGCGGCTACCGCATCGGTGATGCTGCGGATCATATCGCGATCGGACTGCTGGGTCATATCGAGCATCGGCCGCACATGCAGACAGCCGACATCGGCATGACCGTACATCGCATAGTCGATCTGGTGAGCGTCGAGAATGGCACGGAATTTCTCCACATAGTCCGCCAGTTGCTGCGGTGGCACGGTCGAATCTTCGACGAAGGCCAGGCCCTGGGTATCGCCATCCAACATGGCCAGCAAACCAACCGCGCGACTTCGCAGGTCCCACAGAGATGCAATCGCGTTTGCATCGGTTTCTACCAGGCTACCAACGACACCATAAGCTTCACTGGTATTTTTTATATGCGTTTCAAATTTTTCACATTGCCGACGAATAGAGTCCTCGCTGTCACCGATCACTTCTATAAAATTCATTGCCTGGTACGACTGATCCAGCGGTTGCTCCCTGAATACCGCCTGGATGTCCTGCCAAACCGAATCGCGCTGGGCCTGGGCAATAAGCTTATCATCCAAAATTTCTATCGCCGCCGGATCAGAGGCACAGAGTTCAGCCACGTGTCGCAGCGCCTTCAGGTAATCGTCGTAGAGTACGACGACCAGCGCCTTGAATTTTGGCAGTGGGATCAAGTTCAACCTAATCGATTTGGTGAAGGCCAGGGTACCTTCAGAACCGGCGAGTAGATAACTCATTCGAAACAGGTCGTCCCCGCCCAGTACCTGCTTCAGGTTATAACCAGTGAGTCCCCGGTTGAGGTCGGGGAACACACGCTCGATCTCGTCTCGATGTTGAATCACTGCGTTATAAACCTGGTATTGCAGTCGATCACCCAGCGATTGGTCTGTCAATTTCGAAAGGCTGTCTATCGGCGTCGGCTTGACGCTGTAATCCGAGCCATCGGCTAGCACCACCTCTAGCTGCTCGATATAAGCCGAAGTTTTGCCGTAGATGCGCGAGCCTTTTCCGGAGGCATCGGTCGCGACCATTCCGCCAATGGTTGCTCGCGACGAGGTCGATACATTGGCTGGGAAAAATAATCCGTAGGGTTTGAGAAACTCGTTGAGTTGGTCGAGTACCACGCCGGGTTCAACGCAGACTTGTCGGTTGCTTTCGTCGAAGTCAATGATGTTTCGTAAATAACGTGAAGTATCGACTATCACGTTACGATTCAACGACTGCCCGTTGGTGCCGGTACCGCCCCCTCTCGGGGTTATGGAAATAGATTTTTGCGGCTGCCGGGCAACACTGGCGACGATAAAATTGATATCATCGGCGGTGGCCGGATAAAGAATTGCTTCAGGAATAACCTGGTAAATACTGTTGTCAGTAGAGGCAACAATCCTGGCGCCGTATGTAGTTTCACAATCACCTTTAAAACCCGACTGTATTAGCGTGTGTAAAAATTTCGACAGGTGATCTGAAGTGTTAACCATAAGGACCGATTTTAGCCTTTGACAGAGTGAAATATCGAGATATGGTTTTAGCCCAGCAGTCTGTCAGACTATATCTTGC
>JAPUFZ010000126.1 GCA_027293245.1 Gammaproteobacteria bacterium | reverse complement strand
TTTACGTCGATGGATGGCGTCAAGTTTGTGCAAGGTGAAGATAATCTGGCGTATTACAAAGTGCCCGATGCGAAATATTTCATGCAAGTGTTTTGCAAAACCTGCGGATCGAAGATGCCACGCCTCGACCCCGACAGAGGAATTGCGGTGATACCATTCGGCGGTCTGGATGACGATCCCGAAGCCAAACCCGTCAGACATATCTACGTCGACTACATGGCAAAGTGGTACGAAATCACCGACGATTTGCCGGTGTTCAACGAAGAGCCAACAAGCTGATCCGGGTGCAATACGTTAGTTCGTCCTGTATGTCTGTTATGAACCCAGGGTGTGTGAAAACTGCCATATTGATAATTGTTTTACTTTGGCTGACCCCCTGACTTCAGGTAATCAACCCTAAGCGGTTATTATTTTCTTCGGGTTTTATTGAGCAGGGAAAAATTACATAGTTAAACGAACAACTTCAGCATAGTAGGCGGGTGATAGGCTGGGCGGCCGGTATCAGCGGACACAGCGTGTCCTGGGCAAACGCCCGGATACCGCAACCCTGGCAACTAAGTATGACAGACTGCTAGTCTGAAAACTTCAAAAAAAACATGGTGTTGCTGGCCTGAAGCGCTATAATCGCGCGCCGTATAAACAATCGAATATTATTATGACTTCCCGTAGTCGCGAAGACCTGCGTAACATAGCCATTATCGCCCATGTTGATCATGGAAAAACCACGCTTGTCGACCAGTTATTAAGCCAGTCAGGAACGCTCGGTGCCCGTGCTGACGTCCCTGATCGGGTGATGGATTCTAATGACCTGGAAAAAGAGCGCGGTATTACTATTCTGTCCAAGAATACCGCGATTAACTGGCATCACGCCAAACAAAATCAGGATTATCGAATCAATATTGTCGACACCCCGGGGCATGCTGATTTTGGCGGCGAGGTTGAACGTATACTGTCTATGGTTGATTCAGTTTTGCTACTGGTCGACGCGGTTGATGGGCCCATGCCACAGACACGCTTTGTCACCCAGAAAGCATTTGCCATGGGTTTCACCCCGATAGTGGTGGTTAACAAGATTGATCGTCAGGGTGCCCGCCCGCACTGGGTCATCGATCAGGTATTTGACCTTTTCGATACGCTAGGCGCCAGCGACGAACAGCTCGATTTTCCAGTCATTTATGCTTCCGCGTTATATGGCTACGCCTCTGAAGATGAAAGCGCACGCGAAGGCGACATGACCCCGTTATTAGAAGCTGTGATCAAGCATGTCTCCGCGCCGCAAGTTGAAGTCGACGGGCCCTTCCAGATGCAGATATCCAGCCTCGATTACGATAGCTATAAAGGTGTGCTTGGTATTGGCCGTATTGCGCGTGGTACGCTAAATCGCAATACCGCGGTTAAGATTGCAGGCACTGACGGCAAAATTCGTGATGGCCGCATAATGCAGATTTTTGGTTTCAATGGTCTGGAACGAATTGAGACCGAAAGCGCCAGGGCCGGCGACATCATTGTTTTCTCCGGTATCGAAAAACTGTATATATCGGATACCTTGTGCGACCGTAATCATGTTGAGGTCTTGCCGCCTCTGCGCGTCGACGAACCTACCGTAAACATGACTTTTAGCGTCAACAGTTCACCCTTCTCGGGGCAGGACGGAAAGTTCCTGACCTCACGCCAAATTGACCAGCGCTTACAACGCGAATGCCTGCACAATGTCGCGCTACGCGTGGAACAATTGGCTGACACGGACAAATTCAAAGTCTCGGGCCGTGGAGAATTACACCTCGGCATCCTCATCGAAACCATGCGCCGCGAGGGCTTTGAATTGTCGATATCGCGCGCCGAGGTTATCATCCGGGAGATTGACGGCAAGTTGTGTGAGCCTTATGAACAGCTCACCGTCGATGTCGAAGAACTATACCAGGGCACAGTAATGGAAGCCCTCGGCGGGCGAAAGGCCGACCTGAAAAACATGGTGTCCGACGCCAAGGGCCGGGTACGCCTCGACTACGTGATTCCATCACGCGGTTTAATCGGTTTTCAGGCTGAATTTATGACCATGAGTTCGGGTACTGGACTGATATATCACGTATTTGATCACTATGGCCCCAGGATTGAAGGTGATATCGGCCAGAGAAAAAATGGCGTGCTGATTTCAAATGCGACCGGCAAGGCACTGGCCTATGCCTTGTTCAATCTGCAGGAACGGGGTCGTCTGATGATCGGTCATGCCGAAGCCGTGTATGAAGGTATGGTCGTCGGCATCCACAGTCGCGCCAACGACCTGGTTGTCAATCCACTAAAGGCCAAACAGCTGACTAACATCCGTGCTGCCGGTACCGATGAAAATTTGATTCTGACCAGGCCCGTGCGCCTGACCCTGGAACAGGCACTGGAATTTATCGACGACGATGAACTGGTTGAAGTCACACCGAAAAATATTCGTATTCGTAAAAAATTCCTACTGGAGTACGAGCGTAAACGTGCGTCCAGGAGTACAGCGGCTTAATGTCAATCGCTTATTTCGCCTATGGTTCGAATATGGCCACTCATCGACTGCTGCAGCGCCTGCCTGGGGCCCGGCATTTCGATATCGGCATACTGACCCGGCATCAACTCAGTTTTCGCAAAAAAGATGATGCCGGTCTATCGGCCAAATGTGATATCGAGCTGACAGGCGATGCCAGCGATGAAGTGATAGGTATCATTTATAATATTTCAAATGCAGACAAACAAACGCTCGATCAAATAGAAGGCCTGGGCAGGGGATACGATGAAAAGCTTGTCGAAATTCGAACACCTTTGGGTCAAGTCCTGTCCGCCGTTACCTACTACGCCATCGAAATCGACCATAGCCTGATTCCATACCACTGGTACAAACAGCACGTACTACGCGGCGCAATCGAACATGGATTACCCGCCGAGTACATCAGCAAGATTGAATCTATCGAGTCGCAGGAAGACCCGGACCAACAACGAAGTCACCGCGAACTGTCAATATACTTATAAACGCGGGGTAAAACCAAGTATGCGTACGCGCCCTGGTATCGATGGATTAAACAGGTGATTATGCCAATAGGTGGCCTGATGCGCGAGATCCTGCTCTTGCATTGCTCTAACACTGAAATCAAATGCGTATTCCATGTTGCTTTCGGCAAACTTCAGGTGGCACTCTCCAGCCGTGATCAGCGCATCCGCTAGCCCGGAATCAAGGCCAAACAACGCAGTGAGTTCGTCGCTAAAATTGAAATCATCCTGGTAATGTCGCTCGGACAGTATTCGCAATCCACTCTTAAGCCTTTCTGCTGAATCCTGGGTCTTATGAATAATATGTCTTAACTCGGCATTGAGAAAATCCGAATCCTGTTTAACGATGAGGAAATTCATGCGCCACTTTTCCTCACTACCCGAAACCGAGTAAACCCCGGCGCTCATCCCGGGAGTGGGTCGTCCGCCAAGTTCGCGCATGCTCATTTTACGTAACCGGCACTGCCACGCAACAAAACGCTTATACGACTCTGCTGAGCTTAACTGCGGATCCATTAGTGTGTCTATTTGCGGCGGAACCGGGTAGCGAGCAAAAAACCCGCCCACTACCCCTGTCGACTAAAACAGACCTTCGACCTGGCCTTTATCATTTAAACGGATACTGTTAGCTGAAGGCAGCCGTGGTAAACCGGGCATCGTCATGATATCACCACAGACAACAACGACAAATTCGGCACCCGCGGACAGGCGAATTTCGCGGACAGGCACCTCGTGGCCCCTGGGTGCACCCAATAGTGCCGGGTCGGTGGAAAAACTGTATTGAGTTTTCGCCATACAAACCGGAAAATGACCGTAACCTTCCGCTTCGAATTTGGCGAACTGATTACGCACTTTCTTATCGGCAATTAAGTCATCGGCGCCATACAGGGTGCGTGCAATGTGACGGGCCTTGTCCCAAAGGGTCATATTGTCATCGTACAGTGTATGGAACTGTGCCTGCCCTGAATCGGCCACCGCCGCGACATGATGCGCGAGCTCCTGTACACCGGCACTACCCTCTCCCCAGTGATTACAATCAAATACCTTTACACCAAGGTTGGTACAATATTTTTCAATGGTCATGAGTTCAGCATCGGTATCGGCCGAGAATCGATTGATCGCAACCGTGACCGGCACACCAAACTGGCTCAAATTACGAATATGTTTGCCCAGATTTTCACAGCCCTTGCTGATCGCTTCAATATTTTCACTGGTAAGCGTATCTTTTGCTACACCACCATGCATTTTGAGTGCACGTGCAGTGGCAACCAGGACAACGGCATCCGGATGCAGACCTGCCTTGCGGCACTTGATGTCGAAGAATTTCTCCGCACCCAGGTCAGCACCGAATCCAGCTTCTGTAACAACATAGTCGGCCAGCTTAAGCGCTGTTTTAGTCGCTATTACCGAGTTGCAACCATGGGCAATATTAGCAAATGGGCCTCCGTGGATGAAGGCAGGATTATTCTCCAGTGTTTGCACCAGGTTGGGCATGAATGCATCTTTCAATAATACTGTCATGGCGCCTGGGGCATTTACATCTCGCGCATAGACTGGTTTCAGATCGCGCGTATAGCCGATAACGATATTGCTAATACGACGGTTGAGATCGTCCAGGTCTGTCGCCAGGCAAAAAATAGCCATGATTTCTGAAGCTACCGTAATATCGAAGCCACTTTGTCTCGGCGTGCCGTTACCCGGGCCACCGAGACCGATAATAATATCGCGCAGGGTACGATCATTCATATCCATTACCCGTTTCCAGGTGATTCGTCGCGGATCAAGACCCGATTTGTTTTCCCAATGAACATGATTATCGATCAGGGCTGATAACAGGTTGTGCGCGGCACCAATGGCGTGAAAGTCACCGGTAAAATGCAGGTTGATATCTTCCATCGGTACGACTTGCGCATAACCGCCACCTGCCGCGCCACCCTTCATTCCGAAACAGGGTCCGAGACTGGGTTCGCGTAAACACATGACCGCGTTTTTACCTATGCTGTTCAACCCATCGCCAAGACCTACAGTTGTGGTGGTTTTACCTTCGCCCGCGGGAGTGGGAGAAATTGCGGTTACCAGTATCAATTTACCGTCTTTTTTGGACTCTAGCGACCTGATGTAGTCTAAAGTAATTTTACCCTTGTCGTGACCATAGGGTAGCAACGCGCTCGCCGGAATTCCAAGCTTGTCAGCAATTTCAGTGATAGGTTTCAAACTTGCTTCGCGAGCAATTTCTATGTCACTTTTAGCCATTTTTTTCTCCAAATAGAGGGGGTCAATAATTTAATATTCCAATTTAACCTAATTGGTGCCACCCTATCAAGTTAGCCGTGGTCGTTCGTTGCGGAAGGCTATCATATGAGTAGCGCAAACCAGAAAGTATCGCGAAAACGACATTATAATATTGGTTTATTACCTGGTAAAGGCCCGACAGGCTGCTAGCGTGTTGAATTAAGAACTCGCCTAATCGGTAAATAGATAAGCTCGCTCAGCCCCGCCAGTGTAATCAGGGTGACACCGACTAATTCACGCATGCCAAACGGTTCATTGGCCCAGATAGCCGCGGTCACCACACCGACGCTGATTTCAGTCATCATTAACAGGCCAACGACTCCAGGGTTCAGATGTGGTGCGCCCCAAAAAACGGCGTAGGCAGCGGGTATGACCAACAGGGCGATGGGAATAGACCAGGGTAAGATATCAATAATAGTCGACCAGTCTGGTGCGACGATTTCGCCTGCAAGCGGCGATAGCGCCAGTATAAAGGCGGCCAGGACGCTATAGAAAAAATAAACCGCACAAATCTCGATACTGCGACTGCCATCATCTTTACGCAATAGGACTGCTCCTACCGCCCATCCTAATCCGGCGATTAACGC
>JAPUFZ010000125.1 GCA_027293245.1 Gammaproteobacteria bacterium | reverse complement strand
TTGATATGGCCGGTGTAGTCGTAGTTGACTTCGTCGGCGATGGCGGTGGTGGTTACGAGCAACAGGATGATTAAAGTGACTATTTTTATGATAATTCTTAAAATCCTCTCGTCATCCCGAACTGTCCGCAACATCCTCAATCGCCACTGGTGTCTGCTTCTCGTCACCAATGATCTTGCCATCCCGCATCTTGATCAATCGCTTGGCATAACCCATGACGCGTTTGTCGTGGGTGGCGATAATAAAGGTAATGTGGTGGTGTTGATTGAGCCGTGAAAACAGGTTCATCAAATGTGACGCGGTGACGCTGTCGAGATTAGCCGTGGGTTCATCGGCGAGTACTAACTGTGGTTGCGAAACAATTGCCCGGGCCACGGCGACACGTTGTTGCTGGCCACCCGAGAGTTGTGCGGGCCGGCGGTCTTCCATGCCTTCGAGACCCACTTCTTTTAAAATTTCGCGCGCGTGGCGCGCGCGTTCGTGGGCAACTATGCCCTGCATCTGCATCACAAACTCGACGTTTTCCTGCGCGCTGAGGACCGGTATCAGGTTGTAGGCCTGAAACACAAAACCAATATTGTGCAGGCGCATGTCGGCGAGCGAACCTTTGTCGAGTTGATCGATGCGGATATTACCCATGTGGATTTCGACACTGTCGTGGGTATCGAGTCCCCCGATGGCATTCAGCAAGGTAGTTTTGCCCGAGCCCGATGGGCCCGACAGGCAGACGAACTCACCCACCTCGATGCTGATGTCGACATGGTCGAGGCCGGTAATGGTCTCATCACCCTGTTTAAAGGTTTTGCACAGTTGCATGCAGTGTATGGCGCTCATGCGTTAGTCATTCACTTCAGGTTGAATATCAGGTTGAATTTATGGCCTGCACCGGGTCTAACCTGGCGGCGTGCCAGGCGGGCAGAATGCTGGTCAGGGTGCCGAGCATAATCACCACCACATTTGCCAGAATCATATCGTCGAGCCTGAGGTTGGGATAAAGCACACTGCCCGCACCGATCATCGCCAGGCCCTCGGCGACTGAAGATATATCAAGTCCTGATTCGAGCGGTAGCACGGTGGCCAGCGCGAGCGCATTGCCGATAGATAAACCGATTAACAGCAACAGCAGAGACTCGAGCAAGATTTGATAAACAATCATGCCTGGACGCATGCCCAGTGCCTGGATTAATCCAATTTCACGCCTGCGTTCGAATACGGCCATCATCAATGTGTTGACCAGGCCGAACGAGAGCGCCAGGAAAATGATGATGATCCAGATCAGTACAAAGCCATCCATCACATTCAACATCGAACTCAGATAGCTGTCGAGTTCGTACCAGGCCCTGATCTCAAGGTTGTCGGGGGTGGCCGCTTTTATTTTTGCATAAAGGCTTTCGATATCGCGAAAGTCTTTATCGATGATGGCGATCTCCGATACCTGGTCACCAATTTTTAAAAGCTTCTGCAAGGTACCACGTGCAGCATAGACATTGACCTCTTCAAGCGCCTCCAGCCTGGCCTTATACAGCCCGACGATGCGAAATCCGCGATCCGCAATATTGTTGTCCGGGTCCTGGCTCATGATCACCACGCGCTTGCCCAGGCGGGTTTCGAGACGCTCGGCGAGTTTGAGACCTATCACCACGCCCCTGTCGTCATCGCCTTCTAAAAAACGCCCCTCGACCACCTGTTCGGCAATGCCGGTAATACGGTTCTCGGATTCGGGCTCGACCCCGAGCAGGCTGATTCCCCGGGTATCGCGCTCACTTGAAATCACCGCCGGCACCTTGATACGACTGGTCCAGGATTTGGTTTGTGAATCGTTCAAGGCCGCGAGCAATTCGCCACCTGGTGCATCGATGCTATTCACCACGCTCGGGTCATCCCGAAATCCCGGGTGATGGATCTGGATATGCCCGGGCAGATTGGCAACGCCCTGGTGGAGCATGTCATCGACCATGCCGCGCATGATCGCGGTCATGAATATCATCGCCCAGACAGCCATCGAAATCGCCGCCAGCATGATCAATGTACGCCGATAATTACGCCACAGGTTGCGCCACGACAGGGTCAGCATCGCCTTAAAGGGTATGTTGAATACACCGGTGTTCATCAGACCGCCCGCATCGCTTCGATCGGCAGCAACAGGTACAAACGCAGCGCCGGGTAAATCGCCGCCAGCAGGCAACCGATGGCGACAATGCCGGGTCCTAAAGTCAGCGATAACAACGAGACGTTGGGGTACATGCGGTCGGGCAGGTTAAACTTGTCCGCCATTTCTTCCATGCCGGGGTAGGAAAAACCGACCACGCTTAAATAGGCAGTGATCAAATAGCCGATGAACACCCCAATCGCGAGACCAAGGCTCGCCATCATAAAAGTTTCGGTCATCACCAGGCGTGCCAGGTTACTCGGCTTTAAACCGAGCGCCATCATGGTGCCGAATTCACGTGTGCGTTCCAGTACCGACATCAGTTGTGTGTTGAGCACACTGAATGCCACCAGGATGATCAACACCCCATACATAAACCAGGCACTGGTCATATCCGCCTGAATCGCCTGCTTCAAACCGGGCTGCAGTACCTCCCAGTCAAGCACTACGAGCTTGTCCCGCCCAGCGATCAAAGTCTTAACCCGTTGTTTCAGCATCGGTACTTCATCAATAGTCGCCGCGCGCAGGGTTATGCTGTGGCCGCTGCCGCCCATCGTAAACGCATCCTGGAAATAAGCCAGACTCACCTGCGCCATACTGCGGTCGAGATCGGCCGAACCGGTTTCAAAAATGCCGACCACCCTGGCGACGCCAGCCGCAAACGAATCATCCCGGCCACTGCCGAGGAAGGTGACTTCATCACCGAGCTTCACCTTTAAGTTACGCGCCAGCACCGAGCCGATGACGATTTCCTCATCACTGTCCTTATCCAGGTAGCGCCCCTGTTTGATCAGGCCGGGGATGGTCGAGACAAACGGCTCGAACTCCGGCTCAACCCCGAGGATCTGCAAACCATAGGAGCGATCGTTACTCGACACCAGCGCAAAGCCGGCGGCGCGCGCAGCGATCTGGTTTGAATCGAGCGAACTGCGCAAGCGATCGGCCATCGCAGTAATATCGGGCAGCACATAACGCATCTTGGGGTCGTCGAGGTAACCCTCGCGTTGTACCTGGATATGACCGGTGAAGGCCTGCAGGGTATTGTTGATCATCATCTCGTAGCTGCCAAATTGCAGCGAGATGCTAAACACCAGCAAGCTATTGGAGAAAATCATCGCGCCGACGGTAAGCCAGGTGCGACGCGGGTAACGCCACAGGTTGCGCCAGGCCAGGCGCAGCGCGATATTGCTCATTTTCGCGGGTTCCGCAAATTGGACAGGGTAAAAATACTGTCGGGCAGATCAACGTCGAAGTCGATCGCATTGACCGACATCTCGGTCCATTCGTCGGGGGTTTCAGTCTTGTGCATACGCATCCGTTTCGCCACCGTGCGCCCCCCCATCGCCTGCACTTCGAAAGCGTTCATCTCTTTTACCAGAACGCCATCCTGGTCCCAGAATTCCTGGCGTATCATCACATAGTCATCGCGTACCGTGACAACTTCCTTGCCCCAGACTACCGCGGCTTCCTCATGTGGTATCGATTGGATCGTATAATAGCTGTGGCCTTCCTTCTCCTCGGTGTTAACCAGAGTATGGTCGTACTGATCAATAATATCGGTCGACTTGCTGATATCCTTGTTGGAAAAGTCACTGCCCATCCAGCTTTTACTCATCATCGACGAAGGAATCTTGATAATGCGATTTACCTTGGGCGAGTAACTCCACATATTCTTGTCCAGAATCAAGGTGCTGTTACCGGCATCCTTCCTGGGCTCGGTCACCCGCACCAATGAATTTTTCTCCCCCTGGGTCCAGGCCTGCATCGAAAAAACACGCTCCCAGTCACTGCGATGCACCGTCATCGTCATGTCCGAATAAGACGAAACCCCACGCCAGTGATTCATAGCCAGGCGAATCAATTCATCAGCAGTAGGCGCCTCGGCAGCAAAAGCAGGGGAGGCAAAACCAGCCAGGCAAGACAGCAAAAGTCCAGCCCGAAGCGGCTTAAGCAAGGAAAATAAATTCATCAACGCCATCCTCGGCAAATATTAACAGGCACAGCCCGAATATAACGCAACAGCAGTAAATAGAACATTGAGCCAAATCAAACCATGATTAAATCGAATCCAAAATACTTGAAACTCATCCCATCCAAACCCATATAGCCCACAAGGGATTGTGCACCAGCCCTCAAATGAGCATAATCAACTCACAATAACAGTAAACCAGGGAAACCAACATGAGCGACGTCAAAGACAACATCAAAAAACAATCCACCTGGATGCGTGGCCTGTACATGCTGCTGTTTACGATTTTCTATACCCTCGCCGAAATCTTACTATTCACAATAGTCGTGTTCCAGTTCGTGCTGAAACTGTTAAGTGGCGACACCAACGACCGCCTGCGCAAACTGGGTCAACAAATTTCTACCTATATCTACCAGATCCTCCAGTTCATGAGCTTCAACAGCGAACAGCACCCGTACCCCTTCGGTGGCTGGCCAAAGGGTGAGCCCAAGCCGGCTGCTAAGAAAGCGATTGCTAGCGATGAAGCGGAAGAGACTAAATAGCACTCAATATTCCGCCATCCCGGCCTCTACTCACTATCGTCATCCCGGCCCCCGAGCCGGGATGACGATCTTGCTTTTTCCCCTTGTTCCCGTTCGCGTAACTCAATCCGCCGCACCTTACCGGTGGTAGTCATCGGCAACTCGGTAGTAAATTCAATTTCACGCGGATACTCGTGCGCCGAGAGCCTCTCACGAACCGATTGTTGAATTTCCTTGCTCAGGTCTTCATTTGCCTCATAGCCCGCGTTCAACACGATAAAAGCCTTGACGATCTGCCCGCGCAACTCATCGGGCTTTCCGATTACCGCGGCCTGCGACACGGCCGGATGCTTGATCAGTGAGTCTTCTATTTCACCCGGACCGATGCGATAGCCGGCGCTGGAAATCACATCGTCCTTACGCCCGACGAACCAGAGGAATCCATCTTCGTCCCGGTATCCAACATCGCCGGTGCGAAACCAGTTGCCGCTGAACTTGGCCCGGGTCGCCTCCTCGTTATTCCAGTAGCCGATAAACCGTACCGGATCATGCGCCCAGGCGGCCAGTTCTCCCTGTTCTCCTGTCGCCACTACCGCACCCTCGTCATCGATGACATTAACCTCGTGACCCGGGTAGGGCTTACCCATCGAACCCGGCCTCGGTTCCAAAATCGCGGAGCAGTTGCCGACCAGGTAATTGAATTCAGTCTGCCCCCACATTTCATTGATGGTGACACCGAGCGCCTCGCGGCCCCAGTGAATCAGCTCCGCCCCAACCTGCTCACCGGCACTCATCACCGCGCGCAATTTTATCTCGTAGCGCTCTTTGATATTTGGAATCGAACGCAGCATTCGCAACGCGGTAGGTGGTATGAATGCGTTAGTGACCGCATACTTGCTCATCAGCTGGCACACCCGTTCGGGGTCAAAGCCGCCACCCTCGTAAGCGAGCACGGGTACGCCGTAGTTGAGACCGGGTAACAGTGCATCCCACAGGCCCCCGGTCCAGGCCCAGTCGGCCGGCGTCCAGATCACGTCGCCCGGCTTGGGAAAGAAATTCTGCGACATTTCAAAGCCGGTAAAATTAGCGATTACCGCGCGGTGCGCCACCAGCGCGCCCTTCGGTGGCCCGGTGGTGCCCGAGGTATAGATTAAACACGCCGGGTCGTCAGCTAGTGTTTCGAATATTTGCAATTGATCCGAAGATCGCTCCATTAGCTGCCAGAATTCACTCGATTTGTCACCGACGTTACAGCCAATCAACTGTTGCAGATCGGGTAACCTGGGCAATAACTCAGACAAGGTATCGTATTTATTGGTATCGCATATAGCGACCCGGGCAGCGCTATCGCGCAGCCGGTATTCGAGCGCTTCGGTGCCAAACAACACCGCCAGCGGTAAAGCCACCGCACCCAGTTTATAAATCGCCAGGTGCGCGATCACAGTCTCGATACGTTGCGATAGTACGATTGCGACCCGATCACCGCGTGATACGCCTATCGCCTTCAGCGCATTAGCAAAGCGATCCGAACAGGTTTTCAGTTGGGCAAAGCTATAACTGGCAGTTACCCCGGCCGCATTTTCGTAATAAATCGCAATTCGATCGGGCTGCGACTGGTGGCGTTCGCAAACCTGGTGGGCAATATTCAGCCGCTCTGGAATTGACCATCGGAATTCTGATCGAATGACATCAAAATCAGTACTGGCAGGATCGATGAGTTGCACTTTAACTCCGATTATTATTTTGTTCGCCTATCATAACGCATCGCGATACAACTACATAAATGGTTATGGAGCCCCGGATTAAATCTGGATCTTTTTACACCCTCTCCCTCAAGGGAGAGGGCAGGGGTGAGGGTCAGGGCAGGTTAAAGCCCGACCGGCTAGACAGTACTAGTTTTCTGGCGCATTTCGGTTATTGTACGCGCGTGAGAAACAGCCCGTGACAGTGAACCAGGACAGCGCAGATCGACCCGCGTTGGGTATCGCATTAATGCTTGCGGGTATCGCCGGGTTTGCGGTGATGGATGCGATAATCAAGTGGTTGACCGCCGATTATTCCGTGCCCCAGGTGGTTGCACTGCGGAGCTGGTTCGGATTGCCACTACTGTTTCTGTTTGCCCTTCGCGAGGGCGGACTGAAGTCCCTCAGGACCAGGCGCCCGCTGGTCCATATCGGACGCTATTGCCTGGTACTCATCCTCAGTTTCAGTTTCTTCTGGGCGCTCTCCCAAATGAAACTGGTCGACGCGATTGCGATCACCTTCGCGGCACCAATATTCATTACTGCATTTTCGGTGCCCCTATTGAAAGAACCGGTAGGCCTGCATCGTTGGGCGGCAATCGGCGTCGGTTTTTGTGGTGTACTGATCATGCTGCGCCCCGGTATGGGCGTTTTCCAATGGGCAGCACTGGTGGTACTCGGTAGCGTTCTGGCCTACGCGCTGTTAATGATCACGACCCGTGCTTTCAAGGCCACCGAGAGCACGGCCGCACTAATGCTCTATCCGCAGCTGGGCATATCACTGACTAGCATTGTCGTTGCGCCGCTTTTCTGGGTGACCCCGGGCCTGGGTGATCTTGGGCTATTCGCGCTTGCCGGTCTGTTCGGCAGCGTCGGTGTGATGTGTCTGACTCACGCCTTTCGCCTGGCACCAGTAGCGGCTGTCTCGCCGTTTGAATATTCGGCACTGATCTGGGCTACGCTGCTGGGGTTTTTACTATGGGACGAATTGCCGGACAGCTACACCCTGATCGGCGCCGGCATCGTCATCGCGAGCGGACTCTACATCATCTATCGCGAGACCATCAAGATCGGGCAGGCGCGGCCACAGTTACCGAGCATGAGCCCGGATGACACAGGTGAATGACCAGCTACCGCAGCGGCATCCAGGCCTGACGGACAATAGCCCGGTTACGCCGCGATGCCCCATTGGGGGGATTCTCAACCAATGGTGAAATTTTGCATAATCGGCGATAGGGTTATACTGGCGTATTAATTCTTTTTCCCTGGGCGCTAAACTGCACCAGGAAGATTCATGGAGAATGTGAAATCGGGGCTATAAAGCATGGCTAAACCTGCCAGATCAGCATTAATTCAGCGAAATACGATTCCCGCCCGCCACGCGAAGGCGGCCTTCGTCAAAAAACGACAGC
>JAPUFZ010000124.1 GCA_027293245.1 Gammaproteobacteria bacterium | reverse complement strand
GTGAGTGTGGCTCGTCTTTAGCAGGAACCGAAAAAGTCAGGATTACCACGGTAACGCTAGGTACGGTTGAAGGAGATCCAGGTATAAAGCCAGAGTCACATATCTTCGTAGGTTCCAAGGCTCAATGGCATGAAATAAATGATGATCTCCCACAATTCGAAGAAAGGCCTACAGGCACATGGTTACATCCGAGAAAAGCCCCCTAACAAGACAAATGCACACGGACAAAATAAAGCTGCGTCGCTTCGCTATGCATCTTTATTTTCCGGTGATTCGCGACGTTATGACGCAACGTACAGAAAACAATAATTATGCCAATAAACAGTTTTAATCCCGACAATGTTTGGAAACCTTTCGGCGCATTTTCGCAAGCTGTAGTGCTGGGATCGGGAAAGATCATTCACCTGAAAGGGCAGGTCCCTCTCGATGTGGAAGGCAATATTGTTGGCGAGGGCAATATTGAAATCCAGGTAGAAAAGGTACTCGAGAACATACAATCGATCTTGTCGTGTTTTGGCGGGCGTATGGAAGACATTTTTTCCCTGACTCACTATGTAACGAATATCGACGAGTTTATGACCACTGGGCATATACGAACGGAATACTTCAAATCACCGTATCCGGTTACTACAACTATAGAAGTATCCCGTCTTTATCATCCTGATTTAATGGTCGAGATAACGAGCTCTGCAGAAATTCCCTTGGATCGATATAAGGAGCGTAGGGACGATGAGTAGAAAGGGTACAAATGTTGCGCATAACAAGGCGCTCAACTCGCTCCCTACGGTCACTGGGATTTGCCACTGCGTGGCTCACCCGTTAGCGCGGCGTTAGAAGTTTATGACAAATTACCGATGGCAATGTCTAGCTTGCGAGTCGGGTAATGATGCCACCGAAAAATATTGCAGGATCTGTGGGTGCCCGGTTGGCGCTGACAGCGGTATTGCAGAAGGATGGGGTCGTGCATTAAAAGAGCCACCTAAGAAGCCAACCAACATAGGTCACGTAGCGCGATGGGGAATCCTAGGTTTTCAATATACGCGAACATCACCATGTCCCTATTGTGGATTGCATATGTATATATACGATTCAACTTGTCCGCATTGTGGTTTCGAACTGAGCTTAATCCAGAGATACCTAATAATTGATTTATACATCGGAAATCAATCTTTTGGGTACAAAGCTGGGCTAAAATACTTCGCAGTTTTTTTTCTAATTGCAGAAGCAATAGGTTATGTGGCAAAAAACTTCTAACAACGCGCTACCGTCGGACAAAATTCCCGCTACTCGTGCATTTTGCCCACAACCAGCCCTGCGCCGCTCAAGCGATTGGCGGCAATGATTCATAGATTAACGGTATCTATGCACGGGACAATCGGCTGGTTCAGGTGGTCCCCGCAACGGCGGCTGCGGGTCCCACGCGACGATGTATTGCAGGTTCGCTCGATCACCGGTGCTTGTTCGATAATACGCACCAAAAGTAGGCGCTTTAGGCGAAGCACTCGCTCCGCTCGCGGGGCGGACTCCTGCCGGAATCCGCATCTCGGCGCCACAATGCGGGCAGATCATCGGGTCGACTTCGCGTATCTTCTTGATCAGCCGGCCCCAACTCGACTTGACCCGGCATCGGAATTCCGGACCGGGGCCGGCCTGAGCCTCCTCAACTTTCGGCTCCCGGATTAAGTCAACTTTACAGGTTGAAGTTAAGGTCAACATTCCTTACAGGCTTCTGATAGAATATTCGCCATTTCAAATGGCTACTGCAAATAGGGCTTCTACTATAAATAACGTTCGTCAATGAACAAACTAATTATCAGGGGCGGCATCCCGTTGTCCGGTCAGGTGCAGGTATCCGGCGCCAAGAATGCAGTGCTACCAATCCTCGCAGGCGCGTTACTGGCAAGCGGACCAGTGATCATTCGTAATGTGCCGCATTTGCACGATGTAACGACCACGATGGAGTTGCTCGGACAAATGGGTGTATCACTCACCATGGGTGAGAAAATGAGCATCGAAGTAGACCCTACGACAATTAAAAACACCTTTGCCCCATACGAAGTGGTAAAAACCATGCGCGCTTCGATACTGGTGTTGGGCCCGTTACTGGCGCGCTACGGCGAAGCTGAAGTGTCACTTCCCGGGGGTTGTGCAATTGGCGCGAGACCTGTTGATATGCATCTCTCCGGGCTGGCGGCAATGGGGGCAAAAATAAATGTGGAGCAGGGGTATATCAAGGCCCGGGTAGATCGTCTGAAAGGGGCACGAATAGTGATGGATCAGGTAACCGTGACCGGCACGGAAAATTTGATGATGGCGGCGAGCCTTGCCAGTGGGACATCTGTGATCGAGAATGCGGCGCGCGAACCCGAAGTGATCGACCTGGCTAATTTTATCAATGCCATGGGTGGGCGAATCGAAAATGCAGGCACCGATACCATCACTATTCATGGCGTCGAAAAACTCCATGGCTGCGACTATACTGTTCTACCCGATCGGATCGAAACAGGAACTTACCTGGTGGCTGCGGCTATTACCGGTGGCAAGGTGCTGGTTAAGTATACCGATCCCAAGTTACTCGATGCGGTACTCGCCAAGCTCGTTGAAGCGGGTGCGCTTATCGATATTGGCGATGACTGGATCGAACTGGACATGGAAGGTAAAAAACCCAATTCAGTTAATATCAGGACCGCGCCTTACCCGGGTTTTCCTACTGACATGCAAGCACAGTTCTGTGCTTTAAATGCGATTGCCGAAGGCACCGGTTCGGTAACAGAAACCGTTTTCGAAAATCGATTTATGCATATTCAGGAAATCTCGCGTCTGGGAGCGAATGTCAATCTTGAGGGTAATACCGCAATTATTCGGGGTGTAAAAAATTTGAACGGTGCCCAGGTAATGGCTACCGATTTGCGCGCCTCGGCCAGTTTGATACTTGCCGGCCTGGTGGCTAAAGGAGAAACTGTAGTCGAGCGTATATACCATATCGACCGTGGTTACGATCATATCGAGGAAAAACTCGCCGGCCTCGGCGCGCAGATCCAGCGCGTTTCATATTAAGGAGCCTCTGATTAATTTGTAATGTCTCAACAGTTAACCATTGCGCTCGCCAAGGGCCGAATACTGGATGATACGCTGGCGTTACTTGCGCGTGCCGGGATAGAGCCTGCCGACAATCTGTCAAGCAGCCGCAAACTGGTATTTTCTACCAATCAGGATCATATCAAGCTGGTGTTAATCCGTTCAGCCGATGTGCCTGTTTATGTTCAATACGGGGCGGCAGATCTGGGTGTTGCGGGTAAGGATGTGCTGCGCGAACATGGCGGCGAAGGACTTTACGAACGCGTGGATTTGAAAATCGCAACCTGCAAAATGATGACCGCGGGATTTGCTGACAGGACCAGACCCAGGGGCCGTCTCAAGGTCGCTACCAAATACCCCGAAATTACGCGCGATTTTTTTCTGCAGCAGGGACAACAGGTTGAGTTGATTAAACTGTATGGTTCGATGGAGCTTGCCCCCATAGTGGGTCTCGCTGATTTAATCGTTGATCTTGTCGATACGGGTAAGACATTGAAAGCCAATGGGCTGATCCCGCTAGAGCACATTATGGATATCAGTTCCCGACTAATTGTGAATCGAGCCTCGTTAAAGATGAAGAATCAGGCAGTTAAGGATTTGGTATCGAAGATGGAAAAAGCCGTTGAGGAATCGTTCGGTTGAAGATCCAGATAAAACGCCTGGATAGCCGAAGCGCGGATTTCTGGCAAAAATTAGAAGAGTTACTGGCCTGGGATGCGGCATCGGATGATGTCTTGCTGAAAACCGTAACCGATATTATCGATGCCGTGCGCAGTCGTGGTGATGCGGCGCTGATAGAATATACTGCGAAATTCGATAGGTTTCAGGCAGATTCGATAGGCCAGCTGGAGATGCCCCTGAGCCGGCTCGCGCAAGCCTACGAGGGGTTGCCGGAGCGCCAACGGGAGGTTCTCGAACAGGCCGCAATTAGAATTCGATCTTACGCCGAACACCAGAAACTGGACTCCTGGGAATATACCGAGGCCGATGGCACAGTGCTGGGTCAGCAGGTAACTGCGTTGGAAAGGGTGGGACTTTATGTACCCGGAGGCAAGGCTGCCTATCCTTCCTCGGTATTGATGAATGCTATTCCAGCCAGGGTAGCGGGCGTCGAGGAATTGATCATGGTGGTACCAACACCCGAAGCAGTGGTGAATGAACTGGTGCTGGCCGCTGCACATATTGCAGGCGTTGATCGGGTTTTTACGATTGGCGGAGCCCAGGCTATAGCGGCACTGGCCTATGGTACCGAGTCGATTCCGGCAGTCGACAAGATAGTGGGTCCTGGCAATAGTTATGTCGCCACGGCTAAGCGACTGGTATTTGGCAGGGTGGGAATTGATATGATCGCCGGGCCATCTGAAATCCTGGTGATCTGCGATGGTAATACCAGTGCCGACTGGATTGCGATGGATTTGTTTTCACAGGCCGAACACGATGAAGATGCACAGGCGATATTGTTGTCACAGGATGCTGAATTCCTCGATGCGGTAGAGGCCAGTATGGGGCGTTTGATAGGGGAGATGCCGCGCAGGGATATTATCAATGCTTCGTTGCGCGCGCGTGGTGCCCTGGTGCAGGTTGCCGATATCGACGAGGCGATCAGGGTGGCGAACCATATTGCTCCGGAACATCTGGAACTATCGGTTGAAAACGCGCCGGTGATCGCTCGCTCGATACGTCATGCAGGGGCTATTTTTATGGGTCGTTACACGGCCGAGGCACTGGGAGATTATTGTGCAGGTCCCAACCATGTATTGCCCACATCGAGGACGGCACGGTTTTCCTCGCCGCTCGGTGTCTATGATTTCCAGAAACGTTCCAGTTTGATCGGTTGCTCAGTTGCTGGCGCATCAGATTTGGGAAAACTGGCCTCGGTATTCGCGCAGGGTGAAGGCCTAATCGCGCATGCGCGTTCTGCCGAGTATCGAATCAAGAGATGATTTACAGAGCAGGGCGCTCAGTCGCACGCATCGTAAAAGACATTTTCTCGGGACCCCTGTACACCGTCACTTCGATTAATTCACCAGGCCGGTGCAGGGTAATTATTTCGAGTAAATCACGTATGCTATCGACCGGGTCACGGTTGATCGCAACTATGATATCGCCTGCACGAATTCCCGCCTGATCGGCTGGACTATCGAGAAATACGCCGACGATTAGGGCGCCTTTGATATTGGGGTCACCGGTCTCCATCGCTGCTTTCGCAGTGATTTGCCTGTCTCCGACGACGCCGATCCACCCCCGGGTAACCTTGCCGTTGTCTATGAGCTGTTGATTGATATCCAGCGCGATAGAAATTGGAATCGCAAAACCTATGCCCTGTGCACCAACGACCTGGCTATAGATCGCGGTATTAATGCCAATCAGTTGGCCATGGGCGTTTATCAATGCCCCGCCTGAATTACCAGGATTGATCGCGGCATCGGTCTGAATGAAATTTTCGAAGGTATTCAGTCCGATACGATTTCTACCGGTGGCGCTGATGATGCCCATGGTGACAGTTTGGCCGACATTCAGTGGATTGCCAATTGCGAGCACGACATCACCGACGCGAACCGGCAAAGAATCGGCTACCTCGATCGGGTTTAATCCGCTGATAGGAATATGCAGAATAGCAATATCAGTTTCTTTGTCTTCGCCAACCAGTACGGCCTGACTACCGCGACCATCGGATAGCAAAACCAGAATTTCGTCTGCCCCGTCAATAACATGCTGGTTGGTGATTATATAGCCATCGGCACTGATTATGACGCCCGAACCCAGGTTGGTTTCAGTCCGGCTGCGCTGGCTCTCTAACTGATCGCCAAATAACTGATTGAAGATTGGATCGTTCAGCAACGGGTGGGTTTTTTGTTTGATCTGCTTCGAGGTATAGATAGTAACTACCGAAGTAAAAGCCGAGGCAACCGCATCGGCGTAGGAAGCCACCGGGCCCATTACAGCAGAGTTTGGCCGACTCGAAGGCTGGGTCAGTTGCGATGGCGATAACAGATTAAATATTTCATTGCGGTTGTGATCGGATTGCCAAATCAGATACAGGGCGGCCAGGCCCAGGCCGATCAGCCCGAACTGTACGATAAAACCAATTACTTTGATTAATTTCACGCTGAAATAGTATCATAAGCACCTATTGCTCATGCAAACTACGGGCAAGAGGACTTTGATAATGCGACTAGAACAGTTGTGCGAGTTTTGTGATGACTACCTGCGAGTGGACGAATTCGATGACTATTGTCCCAATGGTTTACAGGTGGAGTCGTCGGCAGAGGTCAATCACATCGTTAGCGGAGTGACTGCGAGCCTGGATTTGATCGAGGCAGCGATTGCCCAAAAAGCGGATACTTTGCTAGTACATCATGGTTATTTCTGGAAGGGTGAGGCACTACCAATCAAAGGCTTCAAAGGCCGGCGAATTCGGGCCCTGATCAGAAATAATATCAATTTGATTGCTTATCATTTACCCCTGGATGCTCATCCCGAGGTAGGTAATAACGCGCAATTTGGGAAATTAATGGGTTGGCAAACTCAAGGTAGCTTTGCGAGCGTGGGTAAACACGATATCGTGCTCAATGGTGTGTTGCCTGCCGCAATGACACTGGCAGAATTAACCGAGTCGATCGAAACCAGGCTCAATACCAGTGTGCTGAGTATTTCCTGTGGTGATCGACCTGTCCAGACAATCGCCTGGTGTACTGGCGCGGCACAAAACTATATCGAGCAGGCGGCGGCCAGGGGTGTTGACGCCTTTGTCAGTGGTGAGGTCTCTGAACATACATTCCACTTTGCCAGGGAGGCGGGCATTCACTATATTGCCGCAGGTCATCATGCCACCGAGCGATACGGTGTTCAGGCGCTTGCCGGCATACTCGAAAAGCAGTTTGGTGTGCGGCAGCAATTCATCGATATCCCTAACCCGGTTTAAAACCGTTATAATTAACCGATTTAGGTTATCATGGCACTCGACGGAAAAGTGATTTTAAGCTATTCTAGCGAGCGTTTTTTATGTGTGGAATAAGGGCCATTTATTCTACGTTTCAAATCTTTAACTTAGGATAGATTCGAATGTCTTCTGATAGTGTAGATAATAATCGCCGGCGCTTTTTGACCGCGGCAACCGTTGTAGTCGGGGCGGTTGGCACGGTAGCGGCAGCCGTTCCTTTTGTTATGAGCTGGAGTCCGAGTGCACGCGCAAAAGCAGCCGGTGCCCCGGTCAAGGCGGATATCAGCAAACTCCAGCCTGGTCAGCAAATTATTGTACCATGGCGCGGTAAACCGGTCTGGGTGGTGAGAAGAGACGCAAAGGCCCTCGCAACCCTGTCTAAAGTAGTCGGTGATTTGCGCGATCCAGAGTCAGAGGACAGTATTCAGCCAAAATACGCCGAAAATGAATATCGTTCTATCAAGCCTGAATATTTGATTATGGTGGGTATTTGTACTCATCTGGGTTGTTCGCCTCTTTATCAACCGACCATTACAGCCGATTTCCAGGGGGGATTTTTCTGCCCCTGCCATGGTTCCAAGTTTGATTTTGCCGGGCGTGTATACACCGGGGTTCCAGCACCCACGAATATGACTATTCCACCCTATTATTTCATAAATGACGGCCTGATCTTAATTGGCGAAGATGGAGTAGCATGATGAATAATAAATCTTCGACGGGTGGTTTGCTGGGCTGGATCGATGAGCGGTTCCCGCTGACGAAAATGTGGGAAGAGCATTTATCAAAATATTACGCACCGAAAAATTTTAACTTCTGGTATTTTTTTGGCTCACTGGCACTACTGGTGCTGGTGCTTCAAATTGTAACCGGAATCTTTTTAACCATGCATTACAAGCCCGATGGTGAACTGGCTTTTGAATCAGTCGAATACATCATGCGCGACGTTGACTGGGGCTGGTTAATTCGTTATCTGCACTCGACCGGATCCTCGGCGTTTTTCATCGTCGTTTATCTGCATATGTTTCGTGGCCTGATGTATGGCTCGTACCAGAAACCGCGCGAACTGGTCTGGCTTTTCGGGATGTTTATTTTCCTGGCATTGATGGCCGAGGCTTTCATGGGCTATCTATTACCCTGGGGTCAAATGTCTTACTGGGGCGCACAGGTTATCATCTCGCTATTTGGCGCAATTCCGGTGGTGGGGGATGAACTGACGCTGTGGATCCGTGGTGATTTCGTTATTGCCGATGCAACCCTGAACCGGTTCTTGGCCCTGCATGTCGCCGCCGTGCCGCTGGTTTTACTGTTGCTCGTGGTCATGCACATCCTCGCCCTGCACGAAGTTGGCTCGAATAATCCAGACGGGGTCGAGATCAAGAAATATAAAGATGAAAACGGCATTCCCCTGGACGGCATTCCCTTCCATCCCTACTATTCGGTAAAGGATATCGTCGGTGTGGTCGGATTTCTGATATTGTTTAGTGGGGTTGTATTCTTCGCGCCTGAAATGGGCGGGTATTTCCTCGAGCACGCGAACTTTATACCGGCTAATCCATTCCAGACCCCCGAACATATTGCGCCGGTGTGGTATTTCACGCCGTTTTACGCAAT
>JAPUFZ010000123.1 GCA_027293245.1 Gammaproteobacteria bacterium | reverse complement strand
TATAATATCGGTCTCGTCGTAGCTTCGGGTTTTACCACCATCATCATGAATCAGCGAAAAATCGATTGCTGCAATTCTCGACTCATACAGAGAAGGATTGGCCGTACGATGTGACCAACCCGCGTGCGACGACTCTCTGCCCAGGACATTTTCCAGCCGGGGCAAAAAATCTGCCAGCGGGTCCAGCACCAGGGCTCTACTTTTGTCGATAATATTTTTTATTTCAGGGTCCGCCATCGTCGCAATGACAATGGCTAATCCATTTGAGTCACCGATATCCCGATTAATTTCATCGACCACGGCATTGGCCTTTTCTACGGTATCGACAAACGGGATGGTCCTGGTGCGAAAATGCAGCGCAGGGAATTGTGCGAGCAGGCTATGCCCCAGGGTTTCCGCGGTAATCGCGGTGCCGTTGGACAAAAAATAAACCTGCCTGATATCGTCTTGCATATAAACCCGGATGATAGCCAAAAATCATTCGCCTGACGATCATCAAATACATAACTGACAAAGCGGTGATTAACATATTTCTATCATCCCTGACATATCGAATATGATAAAGTCTGTTTTTTTATTCTAAAGCTGCAGTCGCTGGAAAGAATTGATCGGGCTAACAGGCCCTCTAGAGAAATATCGAATGTCGAAAAATATAAAGCCACTGGATCAACTGGGCATGCAAGACGTAGCGTTGGTCGGCGGCAAGAATGCTTCCCTGGGAGAAATGATAGCTAATCTGGGAGACCTTGGAGTTGCGGTTCCGGGCGGATTTGCAACCACTTCCGATGCTTATAACGAGTTCTTGCAACAAGACGGTCTGGCAGACAAAATCCATGCAGTCCTGGAGCGACTCGACACCAATGATGTCAAAGCCCTTGCCAAAGCAGGTAATCTAATCAGAGGCTGGATAAACCAGGCACCGCTGCCACAGCAATTCCAGGGCGATATTGCAAGGGCCTACGACAGCATGACGGTCAAGGGTAAGCCGGCGACAGTCGCAGTACGTTCTTCCGCTACCGCAGAAGATCTGCCAGACGCTTCTTTTGCCGGTCAGCAGGAAACCTATTTGAATATCAGAGGCATAAATCAGGTATTAAATGCGGTAAAACTCGTATTCGCCTCACTGTTTAATGACAGGGCTATCTCCTATCGGGTACACCAGGGCTTCAATCACGCCGACGTATCGCTTTCCGCCGGTATCCAACGCATGGTGCGTAGCGATCTTGCCGCCAGTGGCGTGATGTTTAGCATAGATACCGAATCAGGATTCGAGGATGTGGTTTTCATTACCAGTAGCTATGGCCTGGGGGAAGCCGTAGTCCAGGGTGCTGTTAATCCCGACGAGTTTTATGTTTATAAGAAAACCCTGGGACAGGTTTCACGTTCTATATTGCAAAAAACCCGGGGTAGCAAACTAATCAAAATGATCTATGCCGAATCCGGGGCCGAAGCCGATGCCGAGGACCCGGATCATTCGATAAAAACCGTAGACGTCGATGTCAGAGACCAAAACCTGTTTTCGATTAACGACGAGGAAATAACCGCGCTCGCCAAAATGGCGGTAACCATAGAAAACCACTATGGCCGGCCGATGGATATCGAGTGGGCCAAAGACGGTGAAAATGGGCAACTGTATATTGTTCAGGCACGTCCGGAAACCGTGCAATCCCGCGCCAGCCAGGTGGTCGAACGGTTTGTCCTGAAACAAAAAGGAATACCCATCGTCGAGGGTCGCGCGGTTGGTCATCGTATTGGTCAAGGGTCTGTAAAAATTATTAATGATCTTTCGCAAATGGATTCGATTAAAGACGGAGATGTTCTGGTGACCGACATGACAGATCCCAACTGGGAACCGATCATGAAATTAGCGTCGGCGATCGTCACCAACCGGGGCGGACGCACCTGCCATGCGGCGATTATCGCGCGTGAGCTTGGCATACCAGCCCTGGTCGGTACCGGTGACGGTACCAAAGTCCTGAGTCACGGCGAAGAGGTCACCGTGTCCTGTTCCGAAGGCGATACCGGTTACGTATATTCCGGTCTGCTCAAGTTCGAACACCAACGCCATGAATTAACGGAAATGCCTGAGATACCTCTCAAGATCATGATGAACATCGGTAACCCCGAGCGCGCTTTCAGCTTTTCAAGACTACCCCACTGTGGTATTGGCCTGGCAAGACTCGAATTTATAATCAATAAAATGATTGGCATTCATCCGCGCGCCCTGCTCGAGTTTGATTGTATGCATGCTTCTCTACAGGATGAAATCAGGCAACGTATTGCCGGCTACGGCAGTCCAGTCGATTATTTTGTCGAAAAACTGAGCGAAGGTATCGCTACCCTGGTTGCCGCATTTGCTCCGGAAAAAGTGATCGTAAGAACATCTGATTTTAAATCGAACGAATACGCTCATTTGCTCGGCGGCACGATATTCGAACCCGAAGAGGAAAATCCGATGCTGGGGTATCGAGGCGCATCACGTTATATCAGCGAGGATTTTAGACCCTGTTTCGAAATGGAGTGCACGGCCATCAAAAGGGTTCGCGAAGAGATGGGCTTGAAAAATCTGGAAATTATGATTCCATTCGTGCGCACTCTCGACGAGGCGCGTGCGGTACTCGAATTATTGAAACAAAATGGTCTCGAACGCGGGGTCGACGGTTTTAGGGTCATCATGATGTGCGAACTTCCCTCCAATGTAATACTCGCCGAGGAATTCCTCGAATACTTTGATGGCTTCTCGATAGGTTCCAACGATTTAACCCAGTTAACCCTTGGGCTGGATCGAGATTCTGGCCTGGTTGCATCTGCTTTTGACGAACGCGACCCTGCGGTGATGAAACTTTTAGCGCAGGCTATCCAGGCCTGCAAATCCGCGGGTAAATATGTCGGTATTTGCGGACAGGGTCCTTCGGACCATCCGGACCTGGCACAATGGTTAATGGAACAAGGAATTGAAAGCATATCACTCAACCCAGATTCAGTAGTCGAAACCTGGTTATTACTGGCGCAGCAGGCAAGCTCCGAGAATTAGCCCCAGCTATCACGACGGCGACACTTTGAGTTATCCAGGATGCCAGTCTACCATTCGCTGAATCAGGGCATTTATTGTGTCGACACCGCATTTATGCGCGATGAACTGGCGTCTCTCTACCTGTTACAGCATGGGGACGAGGTCGCGTTTATCGACACCGGTACCCGGTATTCGCTCGATAATGTGCTAACAACGCTGAAGCTGCTCGATATCCATCACACTCAGATCAAATATGTAATACCAACCCAAGTACACCTTGATCATGCAGGCGGTGCAGGCGCCATGATGGAGCTTTTTGATCAGGCGCGATTGATAATTCATCCCCGTGGCGCACCTCACATGATCGATCCAGGCAAATTAATCGAAGGCTCGATCAGTGTCTATGGCGAGGATTTGTTCCGCCAGTTATACGGTGAAATAAAACCCATCGATAAGGCACGTGTCGATATTG
>JAPUFZ010000122.1 GCA_027293245.1 Gammaproteobacteria bacterium | reverse complement strand
ATTCAAATTCCTATCGTGCAATTCGAAAGGTGCGTGATATTTGTAATAAGATTAGCTATGACGAATTAATTGATGTAGCAAAAATCTGGGTCGATGCGGCGTTTAAACTGACCGACAAGGATTTGAAGATGATGGCTCGGTTAATCAAGCGTCAGAAACGTATCGGCTAACTATATTATAAATTAGTGCTAGGGGCCAAAGCAGTATTTTGGCCCTTTTTTTGGCCTGATGGAAAAATCAGTAAAAATATTATTCCGATCCCCCGGGGTTGAATTTACTCGAATCAGCAACCGCGGTACTCAGTGCCTCGGCAGTTAAATTAAATACCCGGGTAATTTCACTGACCATGGATTGAATTCTGTCAGTTCCAATATCATAAGGTTTAAGTGCCTCACATTTCAGGCAGATATCAACCAGTTTGTTTGCGCCCAGTTCCACCGACGAACCTTTGAGCGCGTGCAGCGCTTCACGAAATTCCAGGTAGTCATGACTGGCTGCATCGTTAATACGTTCGATATGGCGTGTTCCATCACCGATGAAATTTTCTACCAGACCCTTGATGAAATTGGGCTCGTCTCCGAGTAGCGATAATTCGTGTAAAATAGTCTCGTTAAACCAGGGTGAGTCAGGATAGTCGTTGGCTAATAAATTACCTGCAGCGGCTTTATGTCTATTATTTGATGCAGACTCGCGATGAATATTCCTGGATAGCACGGCGATTTTCTCCAGCAACTCCTTAACATTGATTGGTTTCGTCAAATATGCATTGGCACCCGCATTGATGCATTCCTCCCTGGCTTCGGGGGTGGCGTCCGCGGTTAACATGATAACCGGCATGGAAAGCGTAGTGTCCATGAAACGCAATGACTTGACGACTTCTATACCAGACCTTTCCGGCATATTTTTATCCAGAATCAGCATATCGATCTTGTCCAGATCAGTACTCAAAACATCGAGTGCCATTTCGCCGGTTTCAACGATTCTGACGTTGTGCCCGGCATGCCGCAGAATTCCCTGGATGACCTTTTGATTAATCACATTATCTTCGGCGACCAGAATATTGAGAATATTAGCACCGGCCTGCCTGCTATAGTGCTCGGCCATAGTGACAACATTACTGTCAGTAACCTTGACACTTTGCGCGGCGTGAATTGCGTTGAACAGTGAGCGCCTGTCTTCGGGCTCAACAATAGTCGATATGTAATAGTGATTAATACTATTTATATCGATCATCGTATCCGAGGAATTCACCAGGATCAGTGATAAATTCTCGAGCAGGTTTTCAGATTTGACCATCTGTGCGAATTGCTCAGGGTTAATATCGGTCATGGTTGCCTGATCGACAATCACGGAATGATAGTGATTCCCCTGCTCGGCAGCCTGAATCAGTAGCGATAGTGCCCGGGGTGAGGACCTTACCCAGTCAAACTCTATATCCCAGCCCTTCAGGGCGGGACGGATAGCAGCGGCGGTATCTTCGCCAGCAAGCAGTACCAGACGGTTGCTTGAAATAACTGAATCGTTATGTGGAATCGATTTGAATGGTATTTCAACCCAGAATAATGAACCTTTGTCCAGTTCGCTTTCAACTCCGATTTTGCCACCCATGAGCTCGACCAGCTCTTTCGAAATCGCCGTACCAAGGCCGGTACCAGCAAAGGTTCGAGTCGACTTTTTCTCGGCCTGGGTAAAGTTATCAAAAATTGTATCGAGTGACTCAGGCGGCATTCCAATGCCCGTGTCGACAATATCAAATCTAATGCGTGGTTTCGTCTCTGGACCCCCTTTTCGATAAACGTGCAAGTTGACTGAGCCTTCGTCGGTAAACTTGATGGCATTATTTACCAGGTTGATCAGGACCTGACGCAAGTGCTGGTGATCACCTTCCAGCGAGAACGGGGTATCCGGATCGATCGTACAGGACACGGTCAGACCTTTGCTATTCCCCATCGGCGAAAGCATGAAAATAACCGAATTAACCAGTGCGTGCAGGTCCAGAGGTTTCGACTCTATGCTAATCTTTCCGGCTTCAATCTTGGCTATGTCAAGTACGTTTTCGATCAATTCAAGCAGTGAATTGGCGGAGCTATGCAAGGTGCTAACCAGTTCACGTTGTTCGATACTAAGTTTGGTTTCTCTTAACAAATCTCCCATGCCGATCACGCCGTTAAGCGGTGTTCGTAGTTCGTGCGACATGTTGGCGAGAAACCGACTCTTGGCCTCATTGGCCTGCTTTGCTGAGTCGATGGCGGCGTGCAATTTTTTTAACAGCACGCCCGCATAAACCGGAAGGATCATTAATATGATCAAAAGACTGATCGCAAAAGACTGGTTTTGTTGCCAGTAAGAACTCCAGAATATTGCTGAAGAAAATCCGATCAGGCTAACGCCAAAGGATATATAGAGATAACGGATACCGTACCTGAAACCATTTCCCAGGGTGACCCATAGATAGAATACGAATAAAGGTACGTGATCACCACCGGTCCAGTACATGATAATGGACAGGGAAACCATATCCAGCACGATACCCGCGACCCGTCTCGCCGGTGAGGGCTGGGGTTTATTGATAATGGCAGCAAATATGATAAACGCGAAGCTGGTCGCGGTGATTATTATTATGTTCGGCAGCGAATTAAATATATCGGCCCAATGCTCGTCACTGGACCAGGGAACACAGAAATAAAGCAATAAAATGCCTGCAATAGCCAGCCTTAGCAGTGCTTGTTCGGGTTCAGAATCCCCGGTGTTCTTTAATCGGTTTCTGAGCAGGCTAATCCAGTGTGTCTTTTTCTCCATAACTTGCCTGTTGCATATCTAGCGGCTGGCGCTAGCGATCGCTAAAACTGGTCTGTATATCATCGATGTTGTCGATTTTTTCGAAGAATGCTTCTACACAAAGAGGGTCGAACTGAGAACCCAGATTGGTTTCAAGATAGTCCTTGGAATCGTCCGTGGACCAGGGTTCCTTGTATGGTCGTGAAGAGGTCAGTGCATCATACACGTCCGCTACCGAGACGATACGCGCCACCAGCGGAATGTCCTTGCCGGCCAGGCCGTGTGGATACCCGGTACCATCAAATCTTTCGTGGTGGTTAAGCGCAATGATCGAACCGGTCTGAATGTATCGAGACTGGCTGTTCGATAAAATGGAGTGCCCAATAGTTGTGTGCTGTTGCATTGCCTGCCATTCTTCCTGGTCGAACTTGCCGGGCTTTAATAAGACTTTATCCGTAATTCCGATTTTGCCGATATCGTGCATGGGCGCGGCGTATTCAATTTCATCGCATTCCTTTTCACTCAACCCCAGAGCCTCGGCAATTTGGCGCGAATACTTTGCCATTCGTACCACATGGTAGCCGGTTTCCTCGTCGCGGTATTCACCGGCCTTGGCCAGTCGGATCAGTGTTTCTTTCTCACGAGAGACGATTTGCTGGGTCGCGACTTCGACCTGGCGCGCGAGCCAGTCGGCGCGGTCCTGGACGATGGACTGCTGCTCGTGTAGTTTTAATAGATTGTGGCAGCTGGTACGACATTCGATTTGATCGATAGGGCGAGTCATGAAGGCAGTAGCGCCGGCTTCGAGTGCATCGTAACGCACCGATTTTTCGCTAACCACGGTAATCATCATGATTGGTATATCCTGGCAGCCGGGTCTTTCCCTGATCTGTCGAATGAGTTCGATGCCATTCATGTCTGGCATACGATAATCCGTAATGATCAAATCCGGGTGATTACTGTCTAGCCATTTCAAGGCTTCTAGTGGATTATCGAAAGCGGCGACGCTGACGTCATCTTCTACTTGCTGGATTATTTTGGTTAGAATGGTTCGGCCGGTGGATTCGTCGTCAATAACTAGAACCATGCGCTGACGGCGTAACACGCTCAGGCGGCGGGCGTTTTCGTATGGCTCCACCTTAGAGTGTCTCATTATCTTGAGGATACTATCTTTTTTCGAAATCAATTTTGACCCCACATTGATTCTTAAAAGCAGAAACGATAAGTTTAGGCTGCTTTTTTTTATTATCTAGCTGAATTTGCTAGGAAATTTAACTATATTTTTACCTTGTATCCTGTTCTTATATCGAAAATTTCAATAAAATCAAGTTATTAAACGATTAAGTTAATATTATTCATTAAAAAAACCTTCTAAGTTGCGTAAAAAGTTATCTGAATACGGCCTGCTTCGAGCGATTCCCGAGCTAAAATTGTCTATTTTGTGGTTAGAATATGGCGTAGTTGACCATGGGATTAAAATGAATAGTGCATAAATGGCGCCTGAGACCGGTGGTCGATTTCCTGTTTTTTATCTTCATAGGGGAGGCGGCGGCGAATGCGATCGACTTCGATCGCACACAGCTCATTATTAATGGTGTTACTTATACTCTGGAAATAGCGAAGACTTCGAAACAGCGACAACAAGGCCTGATGTTTCGCCAACAGCTGGGTATACGCGAGGGTATGCTGTTCATTTAT
>JAPUFZ010000121.1 GCA_027293245.1 Gammaproteobacteria bacterium | reverse complement strand
TATCGATACTGATGTCATCAGCCGGCAACTACTCGAAACAGGTCAACCGGGGTATCAACCGGTAATAGAGCATTATGGCAGCGAAATTCTGCTTGGAGACGATCGAATCGATCGTCTTCAATTAAGGCGGCTTATTTTTAGTAATGAAACAGAAAAACTCTGGCTGGAAGGCGTATTACACCCGATGATTTTCGCGCAAGCTCAACAATTGATAAACCAAAATAGTAGCGCAGCCTATGTTCTGGTGGTCATTCCACTTTTGTTTGAATCGAATTTTCGCAACCTGGTAAATCGGGTTTTAGTGATCGACTGTTCGTCGCATACGCAATTCACCCGGTTAATGAGCCGGGACAACATAGACCACGAGCTGGCCCAGCAAATGCTGGCTCAACAATGGAGTAACGCGGCGCGCCTCGAGCTGGCTGATGATGTCATTGCTAATGATGGCGGCATCGATCTTTCCCGACAGGTGAAAAAATTACACCTGCAATATCTATCGCTGTCTGACTAGTCGCCTGCATGAAGGGAACGAAGTTCAGGGGGGAACCGGCGCGTGTTTTAGCGGTTTTATGCACTATAATTATCAGACTTCACGATCAATAACTAAATGCCCGACAACAATCAAATTTTTGAACAACCGCTGAACGAACGCATACGCATGTGTTTGCGTATAGAAACACTGATGCAGCGAATTCACTATTTCGCCACGCCCGAGGCCGACTGGAGCGGTTATGGCGCCTTGCTCGGCATCCTCGAGATTACCGCCCTGCTGGAACGCGGGGACTTCAAGCAGGATTTAATGCGGGAACTGGAAAGCCATCGCAGCTCACTGAAATTACTTGCCTCACACGCTGGCGTCGATAAATCCAAACTTGAACTGATATTAAGCAAACAAAAGAATGCTATCGAACGACTTCATCGGCTCAACGGCAAGCTGGGTGAGCATTTAAAACGTATTGAGTTCCTGGTCACAATAAAACAACGCACTTCAATTCCCGGTGGTAGCTGCGATTTCGACCTGCCGGCATTGCGATTCTGGCTGAATCAGAGTCATCAACGCAGAGTAGACGATTTAACCCGTTGGGCGGCTCCCTACTTCGAACTGGAAGCTGTGATCGAATTAATCTTGAAAGTCATCAGGGATAGCGCGACACCACAACAGGTTGTCGCAGAGAAGGGTTTTTATCAGCAACCGCTGGATCCACAACAACCGAACCGCCTGCTGCGTGTCAGCATTCCCGCTGGTAGCGGGTTTTACCCTGAAATCAGCGCTGGAAAACACCGATATTCGATCCGATTCTTAAACCCCTTGCCAATCGATGAAACACCTACTCAAGTCAGGGAAGATGTCCCGTTTTTGCTAATGCGCTGTTCACTATAGTTTCCAGCACTGGCAGGTCGGCATCTGGAAACCGATAGCGGGTCAATTGGTCTACTGCAACCCATTTGAGTTCCTGCCCTTCACGGGCTTCCAGGCTTCCCTGAAAAGACTTCACCTCCCAGACGTCGAGCAGGATACTTCGATCAGGATAATGATGCAGTACCTGCTGATAGGGATCGACCTTCAGGGCGATGATATCAAGCTCTTCCCTTAGTTCACGTCGCAGGGTTTGAACTGGAGTCTCTCCAGACTCCATTTTTCCACCCGGAAACTCCCACAATCCCTCCAGGTGTTTGCCTTTTTGTCTTTTCGAAATTAAAAAGCTATTACTGCTGTTCGGTTGCCAGATTAACGCGGCAACCACATGAATGTAGTCGTTTGACGAACTATGCCCCGGGGTCATGGCGAATCTGTCAACTGCGATACTCGGCGTTAATCTTGACATATTCGTAGGAAAGATCGGTCGTCCATATAGTTGCAACTGACTCACCCTGCCCGAGTATGACGGTAATTTTTATGTCTTCCCGGTCCATTTCTTTCTGCCCAAGTTCTTCAAGATAAGCACTATCGGGCAGTCCATTTCTCAGCAGGCAAGTTTCACCCAGGTAAAGATCAACCTTGCTCACATCCAGGGTTTCAATTTTTGCCCTGCCGATCGCAGCCAGGATTCGGCCCCAATTTGGATCGCATGCAAACAGTGCGGTTTTGACCAGTGGCGAATGCGCAATGGTAAATCCCACTTCCCGCGCTTCGTCTCTGGAGGCTGCCTGCCGGACTTCGATTTCTACAAACTTGGTCGCACCCTCACCATCGCGAATAATCGATTGAGACAGGCGTTGAAATACCCGTGTCAATGCCTCCAGAAAGGCCTGATCATCGCCTTCGATCGATTCACCCGACCTACCCGTCGCGATCAGCACGCAGGCATCATTGGTCGAAGTATCACCGTCGACCGTGATGGCATTAAAAGAGTCATCGACTACCTGTCTTAGGAATTGCCTCAGAACCGGGGGTTTTATTTGCGCGTCAGTTGCCACAAAAGCCAGCATCGTCGCCATATCCGGCCTGATCATACCCGAACCTTTTGCCATGCCCGTGATAGTGATAGTCTGGCCCTGCGCCAGCTGCATCACTTCACTGACCGCTTTGGGGAGGATATCCGTCGTCATAATCCCCAGCGCCGCCGGCAGCCAGTTATCCTCGTGCAACCGGGCAAACAAGAGAGGAATGGCGGCATTGATTTTAGTCACCGGCAATTCAGCCGCAATAACACCGGTTGAAAATGGCAATACAGCCGTACTATGAACCGCACCGTGATCGGCGACTGCGGCACAACAGGCAAGCGCCCCCTGATGACCCGAATCACCCGTACCTGCATTCGCGTTGCCCGAGTTAATGAGTAAATATCGTACCGGAATATTCCCGGCGAGATGCTGTTTGGCGACCACCACGGGCGCCGCGCAGAATTTATTGGTGGTAAAGACCGTGGCGGTGTTTGCGCTTTCAGCGATTTCGATCAGTACCAGATCGCTAATCTTTTCATCGGCTTTGATACCGCAGTGCATTGCAGACAGGCGCACGCCGTCGACCGCGTGAAGTTGACCGGGGCTTTTTAATCCTACTGGCATACCGTGATTTTTATAATTTACCGTGACACTGTTTGAATTTCTTCCCGGAACCGCACCAACAGGGCGCGGTGCGGCCGATTTTCTTTTGTTTTCGAACATAGGGTTGGTGCTCGACGGCTTCGCCTTCGCCTTCGGCGGCGCCGGCGTTCAGCAGGTTCTGTGCCGACGCATGTTCCAGCTTGATATTGGTATCCTCGACATGACTTTGTTCGAGTGCCTCTACCTGGGCCTCACTTCTGATCTGTACGCGGGTAAGGCTCTGGATCGCCTCGTACTTTATTCCCTCCAGCATGTCGGTAAACATTTCGAACGATTCGCGCTTGTATTCCTGCACCGGATTTTTTTGCGCATAGCCGCGTAATCCAATGCCCTGGCGTAAATAATCCATCGCCGCCAGGTGTTCGCGCCAATGCCGATCCAGTACCATGAGCATCAAATCTTTTTCGTAACCGGCAATTATTTCCGGACCAAGAAAATCTACTTTTTGCCGATACTCGGTTTCGAAATGATCGACTATCCGGGTCAATATCGTCTCTTGATCGATATCGTCATCTTCATCAAGCCATTGCTGAATCGGTAATTCGACGCCAAATTCATTCAACAAGGACTGTTCAAGCTCGGCAATTTGCCATTGTTCTTCGATTGAGTTAACTGCTACATGGCTTCTAAACACATGCTCGACGACGTCCAGGCGCATGTTGCGGATCGCCTCGGAAATATTGTCAGCATGTATTAGATCGTCTCGCTGCGCATAGATAACCTTACGCTGATCATTGGCAACGTCGTCGTATTGCAATAATTGTTTACGTATATCAAAGTTGTGCGCTTCAACCTTGCGTTGGGCATTTTCGATCGCTTTGCTTACCCAGGGGTGTTCAATCGCCTCGCCCTCTTCCATACCGAGTTTTTGCATCAGTCCTGCGACCTTCTCGGAGGCGAATATTCGCATCAGGCTGTCTTCCATCGACAGGTAGAAACGAGTAGAACCGGGATCACCCTGCCGCCCCGAGCGACCACGTAACTGATTGTCGATACGCCTGGACTCGTGTCTTTCGGTACCGATAATATGTAGTCCACCCGCTTCTATGACGCTGTTATGGAGGATTAGCCATTTTGAACTTAAAGTTTCACGCTTTTCCAACTCGTCTTCGGCAATTTCTTTTAAATAAACATCGAGATTTCCACCGAGGACAATATCGGTACCCCGTCCTGCCATATTGGTGGCAATCGTAACCGTGCCGGGAATTCCAGCATCGGCAATAATACTGGCCTCACGCTGATGTTGCTTGGCGTTCAATATCTGGTGCTTTATTTTTTGCTTGTCTAACAAGCCGGACAAAAGTTCTGAGGTTTCAACCGATGTGGTACCTACAAGTACCGGTTGCCCTCTTTTTACACAGTCCTGGATATCTTCAATGATGGCGGAGAATTTTTCCCCTACGGTCAGATAAATCAGGTCACCCAGATCTTCGCGGATCATCGGCATATTGGTCGGCACCACTACCACTTCAAGACCATAGATTTGCTGAAATTCGAAAGCCTCGGTATCGGCGGTTCCGGTCATTCCCGAAAGCTTGTCGTAGAGCCGAAAATAATTCTGGAAGGTAATCGAAGCGATAGTTTGGTTTTCGTGCTGTATGCTGACATTTTCCTTGGCCTCAATTGCCTGATGCAATCCTTCCGACCAACGTCTACCGGACATAGTACGCCCGGTAAACTCATCGACTATGACGATATGACCATCCTGTATAATGTAGTCGACATCGCGGCGAAAAATGGCATGCGCTCTCAATCCAGCGTTAAGATGGTGTACTAGAGCTATATTTGCCGCGTCATAAAGACTCTCACCTTCATTTAACAAGCCGGCTTCTACCATTAAATCTTCGGCAGTATCGTGTCCCTGTTCGGTGAGATATGCCTGCTTCGATTTTTCATCAACCGTGTAATCACCCGGCCCGTCTTCGATTTCAACCTTAACCAGTCTGGGAATAATATGATTGATTCGTGTATAAAGCTCGGAGCTGTCGCTGGCCTGGCCGGAGATGATCAGTGGCGTGCGCGCCTCGTCGATCAGAATCGAATCCACTTCGTCAACAATGGCAAAGTTGAGTCCGCGTTGTACTCTTTCCTGTAACGTGAAACTCAGATTGTCGTGCATATAATCGAAGCCAAACTGGTTGTTAGTACCGTAAACGATATCGGCGTTATAGGCCTCGCGCTTGGCATCGTAATCCATCGTACTCAACACCACGCCGACACTCAGTCCAAGATACTTATAAAGCTGGCCCATCCAGGCGGCGTCGCGTTCGGCAAGATAATCATTTACCGTGACGATATGAACACCTTTATCACTCAGTGCATTCAAATAGACAGCCAGTGTCGCAACCAGGGTTTTACCCTCACCGGTACGCATTTCGGTAATCTGGTTATTATTCAAAATCATTGCGCCGATAAGCTGCACATCGTAGTGGCGCATGCCAAGAACCCGGACCGAGGCTTCCCGACAAACCGCAAAAGCCTCGTCCAGCAGTTGCTCCAGGGTTTCACCTGACTCGTAACGTTGCTTTAACTCACTGGTTTTTTGCTGGAGTTGTTCATCATCCAGGGCCTGCATATCTGCTTCAAACTGGTTAATGATGGTGACACGTTGACCCAGGTGTTTGATGATTCGGTCATTACGGCTACCGAAGATTTTTCTAGATATATTTGACAGCATTGGACTTACGGCTAAGCAGATCAGAAATTTAAATTAAGTGGAGGCTATTTGAGAAATAGCAAACTTGACGACAGCAATATCAAGACTGGTAATCAATTCGATGCGCGTATAAATTTCACCGGATCAATCTGACGACCATTTTTCAAAACCTCGAAATGCACGTGTGGCCCGGTCGAACGGCCAGTCGATCCAATTTCTGCAATCAGAAATCCTTTTTCGACGGTATCACCCACCGAAACCAGCAATCGTGAATTGTGTGCATACCGTGTGGTGTAGCCATTGCCGTGCGCAATGTCGATCACATTACCAAATCCATAGCGTCTGCCGGAAAATATGACGACACCCTTGGCAACCGCGATTACCTCACCACCCATTTTTCCAGCGAAGTCGATGCCCTTATGCATCTCGTATCTTCCGGTTATCGGATGGGTTCGCATTCCATAGTACGAGGACAACCAGCCCTTGAGAAGGGGTCGCCCGCTCGGCTGAACTTCTTTATTCAGATTCTCAATGAGGACGATGTCTTCGAGGACACTGAGCTGGACTTCACGACTTTGAAGCACGCGGCTTAAGCGCTCCATCGCTAATGAAAGTTCTGTCGACTGCAATGTTTTTAAAGAACCTGTTTCGGGTCCGCCTAGAGCGGGGGTATTATCAAAATCGAACTCGCCCTTATCGATGTTCGCCATTTTGACCAATTTCTGGCCCAGCGCGTCCAGGCGCATGACATGTGCCTGCAAAAGACCCAGGCGGGACGATAACGCGACAATATCGGCATCTGCTTCCTGCCTGATATATTGAAGACGAACTCGCTGCTGGTGGATCTCCTGTTGCCATCCTTTGATCAAGGCCTGGTTATCTTGCGCAGGACTAAGTGAATATCCAAGGTAGGCAGCACCCGCACCGAAACCGCCTATCGCTATCACTCCGACCACAATCACTAATCCCAGGAAATGCAGCGGCTTGCCCAGGTTCAAGCTGCATACTGTACCTTTATTAGATGACAGGAAGAGGATATTCACATTGGAACCTACATGGCTTCCACTGGCTGTGCGTAAGAAATTGGAGCTGTGGCTGCATCCTCGAAGATTATTTCTTCCCAGGCATCCTTGTCTTCGAGCAGTTTTAGCAACAATTTATTGTTTAATGCGTGGCCTGATTTATACCCGGAAAAAGCACCAATCAGACTGTGTCCGAGTAGATACAGATCGCCGATGGAATCAAGAATTTTATGTTTTACGAACTCGTTATCGTAACGTAATCCGTCTTCATTGAGCACCCGGTAGTCATCCAGTACTATTGCATTATCCTGGCTACCGCCCAGTGCCAGATTGTTGGAGCGTAGATATTCTATGTCTTTTTGAAAACCAAAAGTACGCGCCCGGCTCACTTCCTTGACAAATGAAGTAGTTGAGAAGTTAATATCGCAGGTCTGTTTCTGTTGCGTGAACAGCGGGTGATTGAAATCGATCTGAAAACTGACTTTAAAACCGTTAAACGGTCTGAATTCAACCCATTTATCCCCATCTTCAACGCGAATTTTCTTTTTGATCCGGATAAACTTCTTGGGTGCGTTTTGTTCGACGATACCGGCCGACTGGATCAGGAATACAAAAGGACCAGCACTGCCATCCATAATAGGAACTTCGTCGGCAGTCAGGTCAATGTATGCATTATCGATTCCAAGGCCGGCTATAGCTGACAACAAATGTTCAACTGTGGAGATTCGAACACCCTTTTCAACCAGGGTTGTTGAAAGGTTCGTGTCTCCGACTTTTTCCGGACAGGCCAGTATTTCAACTGGTTCATCGAGATCAATTCTCCTGAATCGAATACCCGAATCTATGGATGCTGGGCGAAGGGTCAAATAGACCTTTTTCCCGGTATGCAGTCCAACACCCATCGCACGTATCACATTTTTCAAAGTGCGTTGTTTAATCAAGGCTTTTTCCTAAAATTAATGAATAGGAACTGGAATTTTGACGACAGTGTTTATTGTTTCGTCGACGAGCCAGCAATAATGAGACAATTTTCTCAATAAATCAATCTATATTATAGACCAGGAAATTTAAATCATATTATTAATAAATATAAACAAATCACTGAAATAACTGGAAGTTTTGGTCTATAAAGCGTCTGAATTACTGTAAATCCGCAGATTATATATTTAACCCTGCAGGTGAATCTCTGACTAATTCCGAGGCTTGCCGGTATTGATCGGAATTCTACTAAAGCTTAAGGAAGCGGTCGCGGTAATGCTTTAGTTCGTCAATCGATTCGAGTACATCGTCGAGTGCCAGGTGCGCGCCTTTTTTAACCAATCCATCCATGACATCGGGCTTCCAGCGACTTGCCAGTTCCTTCAGGGTGCTGACATCCAGGTTTCTATAATGAAAAAAAGCCTCCAGCTCCGGCATTAGCCGCGCCATAAACCGACGGTCCTGACAGATACTATTACCGCACATGGGCGATTTCCCCGCCGCCAGGAACCGGCGTAAAAAAATCAGGGTTTCCTGCTCGGCATGCCGCATACCGGCATTACTTTTGCTCACTCTTTCACTCAAACCTGAATCTCCGTGGTGACGGGTATTCCATTCGTCCATGGCGTTCATCACTTCTGCCGGCTGATGAATCGCTATCACGGGTCCGTGTGCGACTATATTGAGATCCTGGTCTGTCACGACGGTGGCAATCTCGATGATTTCATCGGTCTGGGGTTCGAGACCAGTCATTTCCAGGTCGACCCAGATCAGATGACTATTATCTATCGGCATGTCTGTATTCAGATCAATGGTTGTTATTCGAACAGATCGATATCTGTGCCGATATATTGTGAAAAATCTGGTGCCTCATCGGGAATCTCCTTTAATTTCAAAAATTAAGTTAAACTATAACAAGTATTAATTCAATTGGTCGATGCATGCATAGCTTTACTTTGATTTTTTTATTTTTTCTGGTGGCCTCGGTTACGGTTCGGCTCTGGTTATGCCAACGCCAACTCAATCATATCCAGCGACACAAGAATCAGGTGCCTGAGGAATTTACGGATAAAATCAAGCTCGTGGATCACCAGAAAGCAGCCGAGTACTCCTGTACCGGGCTACGCGTGGGCCGGGTATCACTGGCCTGGGAAACTGCGTGGCTACTGGTCTGGACCCTGGGTGGCGGACTCAGCGCGATCGATCACTGGTGGGCAAACTATCAACTACTGCCCCTGCTGAATGGCATTGCGGTAGTCATTTCGCTGGTAGTACTGACCTCTATTCTTGACCTGCCATCCTCACTTTATAGCACTTTCGTTGTTGAGCAGCGATTTGGCTTTAATCAGACCACCTGGAGAACATGGATTCTGGATCTGGTGAAGACCGCGACCCTGATGCTGGTACTGGGGATTCCGTTAATCGCAACAATATTATGGTTAATGAACCAGGCCGGCGAGTATTGGTGGCTTTATGCCTGGTTGGTATGGACAGCATTTTCGCTGCTGATGATCTGGGCCTGGCCGACATTTATTGCGCCCCTGTTCAACCGCTTCAGCGCGCTTGAAGACGCCTCGTTAAAATCCCGCATCGACAGCCTGTTGCAACGGTGCGGATTCCAAAGTGAAGGCGTATACGTGGTAGACGGTTCAAGACGGTCTGCTCACGGGAATGCTTATTTCACCGGCTTTGGCAAAAACAAACGTATCGTGTTTTACGACACCTTGCTCGAATCACTATCCGAGGATGAAATAGAAGCGGTACTGGCGCACGAACTGGGACATTTCAAACGCCATCATATTAAAAAATCGCTGATTTTATCCTTGTTTATTACCTTGATTGGCTTCGCACTATTGGCCTGGCTAATGCAGTCGGACTGGTTTTATGCTGCCCTGGGAGTCGAGGTCGCATCAACGCACGCTGCCCTGCTACTATTTATATTAATCATGCCGGTGTTTACCTATTTCATCAGTCCGTTATTTTCAGCTCTGTCAAGAAGACACGAATTTGAGGCTGATGAATTTGCTAAATCGAATAGCGATTACCGCGCCCTGATATCGGCCCTGGTCAACATGTATCGCGACAATGCCAGCACCCTGACTCCCGACCCGGTACATTCCCTGTTTTACGATTCTCATCCTCCAGCCTCGATTCGAATAAACCATTTGAAGTCGTCTGCCGGTGGAACAGGATAAATTCTGAATGACAGGGATATTCGGCAATCCGGGTGCCGCCTTCGTGCTAACTGTGGGTTAGTGCCAGCACACCAGGCCATGGCTAAACGCAAACTTAGTCAACATCAACAAAAACGCATCCAGAGCGCCCAGAATGCAGTCTCCGGCAAGGATGAAAACCATATAGAGGGGCTGGTGATCTCCCACCACGGCGGTAAAATTATCGTCGAAGCAGTCGATGGACAGTTAATAGAATGCGCGGTTAGATCAAACCTCGGCGCTATCGTCTGCGGCGATCGCGTTGTTTGTGAAACAACCGGTGGTGGTGAGTATCGCGTCATCGCCGTTTTAGCACGCGAAAACTTCCTGCAACGCATCGATGGCTTTGGTGCGCCAAAATCGGTCGCTGCGAACGTAAGCCAGTTACTGGTTTGTCTCTCGGTATTGCCCGAACCCAATCTATTTTTGCTCGATCAGGACCTGGTGTCGGCAGAACAACATCAT